>NZ_JABCPZ010000129.1 GCF_013283785.1 Nonomuraea antri | reverse complement strand
GCTCCTTGCTCGTCCTGACCGGCTCGGGGGCCTCGTCCGACGGCTCCGGGTCGGCCGGCTCGGGGTTCGTGGGCTGCTGGTCGGACGGCTGCTGGTTCGACGGCTGCGGGCGGGGCGTCTTGGGCTTGGGGGTGCTGGACGGGCCGGGGACGTCCGAGTCGTCCTTGTCCACGCCGTGCATCCGGCCCTCGGGGTCGATCACCACGGCCTTGTCGCCGTTCTCGTCGTTGGCCCAGAGCAGGCCGTCCTTGACGAACACGGTCACCGGCCCGGGCCGCCTGGCCACCTGCAGGGTCGTCGGGTGCCCGCCGGCCGCGCTGTCCCAGACGATCACCGAGCCGGTGCTCCTGTCCGGCACGTACACCTTGGCGCCGAGCACCTGCGGCACGCCCAGCGCGGTGGGGTCGCTGACGGCGAACTTGGTGCTCAGCACCGCGTTCGAGGCCGTGTCGAGCACCACGAGCAGCCCGGACGCGCCGGGCGCGAGAATCGGCACCAGCGGCCCGTCGGTCGCCGCCGGGGTGAGCACGCCGCCCCGGCCGGCCTGGGCCACGCCCTTCGGCAGGACGATCTGGCCGCGCCCGCCGTCGGCGCCGATGACCGTCGCGACGGCTGCCCTGGTGTTGACCACCACCGGCACGGCGCCGGCGATCGTCACGGCCAGTTCCTCACCCGGCTCGCCCACCTTGACCGCGGCCTCCGCCACGCCCGCCGAGATCGGGACCACCTCGCCCCTGGCCGTCACCGGCACCCACAGCCGCCCGCCGCCGTCCAGCCTGGCCGCGCCCAGCGGGCCGGGCAGGGTGACGGCCGCGCCGAGGGTGTTGAGCGTGGCCGGGTCGATCCGCTGCACCCGCCCGGACGCCGGGTCGACCGCGTAACCGGACGTGCCCGAGATGACCAGTTGCAGCCCGGCCGTCGCGAAGTCACGCGTCTGCGCGACGTCGAGCTGGCTCGGCTCGATCCGGCTGACGTGGCCGGTGCGCTGGTCGACGAGCAGCACGTTGGAGCCGTCCTGGACGACCTGCAGATGCGTGCCCGCCTTGTCGAGATACCCGTCGACCTGGCCCGACAGGCCGTTGACGTGCACGACCTTTCCCCTGTTCGAGGCCAGCAGCCAGGCGCCCACGTCGGCCAGTTTCGGGTTCGTCCCGGCCACCCCCACGCCCAGCCAGGCCGCCACGGCGACCAGGGCGATCGTGACCACGCCGGCCCCCACCGCCGTGGCCTTGTCCCCCCGGATCAAGCGGATGCGCAATCCTCACTCACCCCGTAAGCACCATTACTTGGTTTTTGTCCCCGGATTACCGGCCACACCCTAACAGCCGGGGATGTCAAAAACCGCGTACTGCCTGGTAAGCAGCGGAAGGGCAGCCGGTTGTAACCGCATGACTCCTTTCCGTGATGACGCCTGCTGGGCTAGACAGAAGTGCGCCCTCGACCGAGGGCTCGACCCTGGTGAGAAGAGGAAGAGCTTCGTGCGTCCCCGATCTTTCCTGCCCCTCCTCCTGACGGCCGCCGTCCTCACCCCGGCCCCCGCCCACGCCGCCCCCGACCCCGACGACGGCCGTTACGTCGGCCCGGGCGAGGGCGGCGGCGTGCGCATCGTCTGCGTGGTCGGCTGGAGCAAGGAGTACACCTGGACCGAGAAGGCCTGGATGCGCAACGACTGCACCAGGACGAAGAAGGCCAGGGTGCGCTGGGCCTGGGGACTCGACGGCGCCTGCCACACCCTGAAACCGGGCCGGACCGCGTCCAGCACGGTGCCGAGCTGGCCCCGCGAGTACGACGGCATCATCGCCTGCTGAGCACGATCCGCCGGCCTCAGGTCTGCGGGTCGTAGCCGGTCAGGCCACACTCGGCGGCCAGCTCGGCGATGGCGGGGACCCGGTCCGTCATGCTCCACGGCAGCGTCAGCAGCAGGCACCGCGAGAGGTCGTAGCTCATCCGGTCACTCCCGCGCAGGCCGCGGGGCAGAGCTTGGCCTCGGGGTGGCGGGCGGACGGCGCGTCCAGGATGGGCTGCGGCCGCGACCGCAGGTGCTGGTCCAGGAAGGCCGCCACGTACGTGCGGGTGAGCTCGGCGGCGCGCGCCCCCGACAGCGCGCCGGCGACCGGTCGGACGCCGAGGGCGTCGGCGAGCAGCGCCCCGTCGGTGAACGACTGATGTTCCGCACCCGTGAGCACGAGCCAGCGCTTCCACCCGTCCAGCAGCTTCCAGTCGCGGTCCCACGACTGGTCGCGGCCCCCGGGGACGTGCGGCGACGCGCCGATGAACATGAACGGCCGGGTGAAACCGGTCTCGGGGATCCTGGCGTAGGTGGTGCCGTCCATGTCGATCCCGGCGCGCACGCGCGGGTCCGCGACCATGGCCGCCACGGCGCTCGCCCCGCCGATCGACTGGCCGACCATCGCGATCCTGGCGCGGTCGATGCGGCCGGCGCCGTCCCAGATCGCGGGCAGCCGGTCCAGCACGAACGACACGTCGGCCGCCCGGACCCGCACCAGCCCGCTGCCGAAGCCGGGGTCGGTGTCGCTGTCGCAGGCCAGGCACTCGGCGACCCGCCCGCCGGGGAAGGTCGTGGCGTAGCTCTCGTAGGTGTGGTCGATCCCGGCGACCACGTAACCGCGGCTGGCCAGGTCCTCGGCGAGCGAGGTGAGCGTGCTCACCGGCTTGGTGAAACCGGGGGAGAGCACCACCAGGGGGAGCCGGCGTCCGGTGGGCTCGGCGTCGGTGACGGCGTTCGTCCGGGTCCGGCTCAGGAGGTCGAACGGCACGCCCGCGATCCGCGAGCCCTTGATGGTGAGCTCCGACTCCTTGGGCGTCATGTACGCCGCCCGCCGCCCCTCGCCCCGCTCGGCCGGGTACCACAGGGTGACCTTGAGCTCCCTGGCGGCCACGTCGAGGTTCCACGGGTCGGGGCGCGAGGCGTCCTTCAGATACCGGACGGTGGTGCCGACCGGATGGTCGCCGGTGGGCGCGGGCAGCGTGATCGGGGTCGGGGTCGGCCGTGGCGGGGCGGCCGAGCGCGGCGGGACGGGCGCCGAGCAGGCCGACGCGGTGAGGACGGCCAGCCCCACGGCGAGCATCCGGAACTGTCTCATGGGCTGTCCCTTCACTTCCGCAGCAGGGTCAGGGCCTTGGCCAGGACGGGATCCCGCCCGGCCGCCGCGTCGCGCGGCGTCAGGAGCACGTGGTGGTCGGGCGGAACCCCGATCCTGTCGATCACCTCGCGGTCGGGTCCCAGGTGGTGCCTGGCCGGGAAGCTCAGCGTGGTGTTGTTGTTCAGCAGGTACGGCTGGGCCGGCCCGGAGATCACGCCGGCCGTCCTGGTGCCGACCAGCAGGCCGGCGCGCAGGTCCTTGACGGCCGAGCTGACGTGCTCGCACGCCGAGGCGCACCCGCGATCGATGAGCACGACCAGCGGCAGGTTCAGCAGCGGGACGGTGTCGTCGGTCCGCGAGACCTCGCAGCGGGCGTCCACCGTGCACTGGTAGGCGGTGACCTTGTCGTGGGCGAACGCGCTCACCAGCCGCACCGCCTCGGTGGGGCTGCCGCCGCCGTTGCCGCGCAGGTCCAGCACGAGGCCGCGGAGCGTGCGGCCGGTCCGCAGCCTGGCGACGGCCTTGAGCACCCGGTCGGCCGCGTCGGGGGTGAACCCGGCCAGCCGCACGTAGGCGACGTCGTCGTCCAGCAGTTTCGACTGCACGACCTGGAGCGAGGCGAGGTCCCGCTGGTAGAGGCCGGGCCGGAGCGTCACGTTCCAGCGGCGGCCGGTGCTCTGGCGCAGCAGCCGCAGCCGGACCGGGCGCGCCTCCGGATAACGCGGGTAGAGCGCGGCGATCGCGGCGGTGCCCGCGCCGTCGATGAACGGCGCGGAGCCGTTGATCGACTCGATGACGTCGCCGGGACGCAGCCCGGCCGCCTGCGCCGCGCCGCCCCGGACGGCGGTGACGAACAGCGGCCCGAGCGCCGTGCCCATGTCGCCTTCCGCCTGCGCGCCGCTGACGTTCGCCTGCAGGCCCAGGCCGTAGCCGTCGCCGTCGTAGTAGCCGGGAGGCCGTCGCGGGGCGCGCGCCCAGCGGGCGTGGTCGTCGCCGAGCGCGGCCACCATGGCCTCGAGGGTGACGATGGCCAGCCGTTCACGCAGGTCGGGGACCTGGTCGGTGGTCCTGCGGTGGACGGTCTCGAAGGCGGCCCAGTCGGCCTTCCTGTCGCCGGTGAGCGCCGGCATGGTGGCGTCGGGCACGTCGCGTCCGCCGCGGGTGAGCTCCCGGGTCATGGCCACGAATCCGGCGGTCAGCAGCGTGCGGGCGTCCAGCGTGGCGCCGCTGTAGTAGTTGCCCAGGATGCAGAAGTACGCCTGCTCGATCACGTCGATCGTGGTGGGCGTCTCGGCCGCCGGTGGGCCCTTCGGCGACGTGCAGACCGTGCTCGCCCCCTCGTTCGCCTGGCCGCGCGGCGGCGTCGGCGCCGTGCAGGCGGCGAGCAGGAGGAGGGCGAGCCCGGCCGTCGCGGCCTTGACGCCGGGCGAGCGGGACGCCGTCATGACACGCGCCTGCGGATCCACCAGAAGCAGAACCAGGTGAGCGCGAGCGTGAGCAGGGCGTAGATCCCGGACTCGATCCACTGGAAGGGCCAGAAGCGCTCCAGCGGATGGTAGGTCGCCAGCTGCCGGTAGCCGTGCCGGTTGATCTCGGTCAGGCACAGTTCGCCGCCGCCGGGCCCGCCCGTTCCCTGCGGCGCGCAGGGCCCGGACGTGGTGGAGATCTGGACGGTGGCGGGCTGTCCCTCGGTGGCGATGACGCGTCCGGACGGGTCGCGCAGCGCGCTGCCCAGCACCCAGGCGCCCGCGTGGTCGGGGACGGTGGATCGCAGGTGTATCTGCGGCCGCCCGTCGCCGCCCCTGGGCACGCCGAAGCCCTCCACGTTCCCCGGGCCGAGCTCGAAGGCCGCCACGACCGGCGGCATCAGGTGCGGACGCACCAGCAGCGGCATGCCGAGCTGCAGCGCGGTGAAGACGGCCAGCGTGAGCGCCATGGCGAGCAGCGTGCGGCGCACCATCATGCCGAGCGTCACGCCCAGCACGAAGGCGAAGGCGGCGTAGGCGATGGGCGCGATGCCGCGCGCGCCGAAGATGAGGGGGTCCATCACCGCGAAGCCCGCCTGGGCCGACTTGTCCAGGGGGTCGGACCACCAGGTCACCGCGAGCCCGCACAGGCCGGCCGCGGCCATGACGACCAGGCCGATGAGCCCGAGCTTGGCCGCCAGCCAGCGGCGGCGGGTGATGCCCTGGTTCCACACCATCAGGTGTGTGCCCGCCTCCAGCTCACGGGTGAGCAGCGGCGCCCCCCAGAACAGGCCGAGCAGCGCGGGCAGCACCAGCACGACGAGGCTGACCGCCATGAACGGGGTGTGGTACTCGTCGAAGAACCGGTCGAAGAAGCGGCCGCAGGTGTCGTTGGGCGTGCAGTCGGCGAGCCCGGCGGCGTACTGGTCGGCCAGTCCGGGGCCGGTCAGCGCCAGGGCGGCGGCGAGCACCACGAGCACGGCGGCCATCATCGCGGCCGAGCCGCGGAACTGACGCCAGGTGAGCCAGATCATCGCCGCACCTCCAGGGCGACCTCGCGGGGGTCCGCGGTGCGCTGTTCCATGTAGGCCAGGACGAGGTCCTCCAGGCCGAGCCGGGTGACCGTCCAGGCGGGGTCGTGGATGGGGGAGTCGGTGCGGATCACGTACGTGCTCTGCCTGTCGGTGTGGCGGGCGGAGATCACGTGCTGGTCGGCGGGCAGCCGGTCGGGGTCGCGGCGCGGCCCGGACAGCCGGTAGTGGGTGGCCAGCAGCCGGTCGGTCTCCCCGGCGATCCGCACCCGCGAGTCGACGAGCACGACCAGGAAGTCGCAGACCCGTTCCAGGTCGGAGACCAGGTGGGAGGAGAGCACCACGCTCAGCTGGCGCTCGGCGGTGGCCTCCATCAGCCCCTGCAGGAACTCGCGCCTGGCCAGCGGGTCGAGCGAGGCCACCGGTTCGTCCAGGATCAGCAGATCGGGCCGCTTGGCCAGGCCGAGGGTGAGCGCGAGCTGGGCGCGCTGGCCGCCCGACAGCTTGCCCGCGCGCTGCTTGGGCACGAGGCCGAGCCTGGCGATGCGGTCACCGGCCATGGCGGCGTCCCACTGCAGGTTGAGCCGCGCTCCTAATCGCAGGTGGTCGGCGACGGTCAGCCCGGCGTAGACGGGGGTGTCCTGGGCGACGAACCCGACCCTGGCCAGTTGCGCGGGCGTGCTGCCCGGCCGGCCGCCGAGCACGGTGATGTCGCCGGCCGACGGTTCGAGCTGGCCGCTGGCCAGTTTCAGCAGCGTGGTCTTGCCGGCTCCGTTGGGACCGACCAAGCCCACGACATGGCCGGCCGGGATGTCGAGCCCGCACTCGCGCAGCGCCCAGCGTTTGCCGTATTTCCTGCCCAGTCCCTGGGCCTGCAGGACAGAAGTCACGCTATGTCCTCCTGAGCGGTGGTCCGAAAGGTGGTCATGAACAGGGCCTCGATGCTCTCGTCGTCGAGGCCGGCCCGGCGGGCCTTGGCCAGCCAGCGCTGCAGCTCCAGCCGCAGCGGGCCGTGCGCGGCCAGGGAGGTGTCGGTGAGCGTCGCCGTCACGAACGTCCCCACCCCCGGCCGGGCGGCCACCAGGCCCTCGTGCTCGAGTTCCCGGTAGGCCTTGAGCACGGTGTTGGCGTTGATCGCCAGGTGTGCCACGACCTCCTTGACGGTCGGCAGCTGGTCGCCCTCGCGCAGCAGGCCGAGCCGCAGCGCGTGGCGCACTTGCTGAACCAGTTGCAGGTAGGGCGAGAGACCCGACTTGGCGTCCAGATGGAACTCGATCACGGATTTTCTCCATACATCTAGTGTCCTAGTACTTTAGATAGTCCCATGTATGGAGTGCGTAAGGAAGTGCGCCCGCGCCTGGGGGCGGGAGCGTAGGCGGGGATGACAACGATGTCAACGGTTGACATGGTCCGATCTCTGCGACTACTAAATGCATTAAGTAACCCGTTGAGAGGTCGGAGAAGCATGGGCGAGCCAGGAGATGTGTCCCCGGAGACCCTGGGAACTCCTCCGACGATTGCCGATGTCGCCCGGCTGGCCGGAGTGTCGAAGGGCGCCGTCTCGCTGGCGCTCAACGACAAGCCCGGCGTGAGCGAGGAGACCCGGCGGCGCGTCAAGCAGGTCGCCGAGCGGCTCAACTGGCGGCCCAGCATCCACGCCAGGGCGATGCTCCGCTCCCGGGCGTTCGCCGTCGGGCTGGTGCTGGCCAGGGACACCAGGCACCTGGCCGTCGACCCGTTCTTCGCCGGGTTCCTCGGCGGTGTGGAGAGCGTGCTCGCCGGCAGCGGTTCGGTGCTGGTCCTGCAGGTCGTCGGCGACGACCCGGAGAAGGAGGCCGACGGCTACCGGCGGCTGGTGCGCGAACGCCGCATCGACGGCGCCTTCCTGCTGGACATCCGCGACGGCGACCAGCGTCCCGCGCTGCTGCCCGAGCTCGGGCTGCCCGCCGTGGCGGTCGGCCCGGCCGGGACCGACTGCGGCCAGGTCCCCGTGGTGGGCATCCGCGACGGCGACGGCATCGCCGCCGCGGTCGGCCACCTGGTGGAACTGGGCCACCAGAAGATCGCTTTCGTCGAGGGGGCGCCCGCCTACCGGCATTCCACGTCCCGGCTCGACGCCTGGCGCCAGGCCATGCGTTCCCACGGCCTGGCCGCCGACCTGCACGACGCCGGGCACTTCACCGGCGAGGGCGGCGCGGCCGCGACCCGGCGGCTGCTGCGCGGCCGGCCCACCGCCGTCATCTACGCCAGCGACCTGATGGCCATCGCCGGCATGTCCGTGGCCAGGGAAGCCGGGCTGGAGATCCCCGGCGACCTGTCCGTCACCGGATTCGACGACAACCCCGAGGCGGCGCACCTGCACCCGCCGCTGACCACCGTCAGGCAGGACCCGGTGGCGGTCGGCGCGGTCGCGGCCGAAGTGCTCCTGGCCCAGATCGACGGGCGGCGGGTCACGCCGCGATCGCCGGCGCCCCGGCTGATCGTGCGCGCCTCCACCGCGCCCCCGCGCTGACACCTCATCCCTACCAGCGGATCCCCCCACCCCCACCAGCGGTAAGGAACGACGCATGTCCGATCACCGTACGTTCGCCATGTCCAGACGCGGTTTCCTGAGCGGCGTCGCCGGCTTCGGCGGCCTGGCCGCGCTGGCGGCCTGCAGCCCCGGCGGCGGCGCCGCGGACCCGACGCGGAGCGCGGCCCAGGGCGGCGGCAAGCAGGCGGCCATCACCCACTGGGACAAGTGGGTCTCCCAGGAGCCCTGGGTGAAGAAGGAGATCGAGCTCTTCCAGGCCGCCAACCCCGGCATCACGATCCAGCGCACCCAGCAGGCCAGCGGCAACCTGGAGAACCTGCTCGACCTGGCCGCGCGCGGCGGCAACCTGCCCGACGTGTTCATGGTGGCCCAGGACCGGCTGGACGAGCACATCCAGGCCGGCCACGTGCTGGACCTGTCCAAGTACGCCACGCTGGAGTGGCAGAAGACCTTCCCCGCCTACTCCTTCGTGGAGGGCGTCAACGCCGCCGACGGCAAGATCTACTCGGCGCCGTTCGACGGGCACGCCACCGACGTGCAGCTCTACCTCAACAACCAGGTCTTCAAGGACGCCGGCCTGGTCGAGGCCGACGGCAGCGTCAAGATCCCCAAGAACTGGAACGACGTCACGCTGTTCGCCGAGCAGATCACCAAGAAGGGCAACGGGAGCGTGCACGGCCTGGGCTTCGGCAACAGCGCCTTCCCGATCATCCCCTGGTGGGTGAACTTCTTCGTCAACGGCTCGGGCACCCCGTGCACGCTGCCGTCGAGCACCCCGGGCGGCCTCGACCCGCGCACCGGCAAGTTCACCCTCCGCACCGAGCGCCCCTACCTGGACTTCCTCGCGCTCTTCCTGGAATGGCGCGACAAGGGCTACATCTTCCCGCAATCGCTCAGCGTCGACGACGAGATCTCCCGCCAGCACTTCGCCCGCGGCAAGTTCGGCATGATCGTCGGCGGCGTGTGGAACCAGCCCGGCTGGACCGACCTCGGCTTCACCGACTACACGACGGTCACCATGGTTCCGCAGGACGGGCAGCGCAAGAGCTTCTTCTACCGCGGCGCGGGCTCGGTGCACCTGGCCATCTCCGCCACCGCCAAGAACCCCGACCAGGCGTGGCAGTGGTTCCAGTGGTGGCACGGCAAGGACGCCGCCGCCAGGTTCGTGCAGGAGCTCAAGGGCGGCGTGTCGATCCACCCCGAGGCCAACGACCCCAGCAAGATCGACTTCGCGCCGTTCGCCCAGTTCGTGGCCGGCGCCGAGCTCGTGCTGCCCGGCCCGCAGCCGTCGCTGCGCAACCCGGCCACCATCCACGTCGTGCCCAAGCCCGTCACGCCCAGCTTCGAGGACATCTGCACCGGCCTGTACACCGGCCAGATCAAGGACATGCGCGCCGCGCTGGACAAGCTGGCCGAGGACCTGGAGAAGGAGTTCGTCAAGGCGCTGGAGAAGGCCAAGAAGGACGGCCACCAGGTCAGCAGGGACGACTACGTCTTCGCCGACTGGGACCTCACCAAGCCGTACAAGTGGGACATCCCCGAGTACCTCGGCGCCTGAGCCTCGATGCCGACCACTCAGCTCACCCGGGCCCGCGTGCCGGGCCCGGCCGCACCGCCGCCGCGCGGCCGCCCGCTGTGGCGGCGCGTGCGGGCCAACGGCTGGTCCTACGCGTACCTGCTGCCGTTCGCGGTGCTCACCGGCGCCTTCACGGTCTACCCGATCTTCGCCTCGCTCGGCTACACCTTCTACGACTGGGACGGCATCGGTGAACCGACCGACTTCGTCGGCCTGGCCAACTTCCAGGCGGTGGCAGCCGACGGCTACTTCTGGAACTCGCTGGCCAACGCCGCCGTGTACACGATCGTCCTGGTGCCGATCCAGCTCGTCCTGGCGCTGGCCCTGGCACTGGTGCTGAACGACCCGAAGCTGCGCGGCTCCACGTTCTACCGGGCGATCTACTTCCTGCCCGCGGTCACCTCGATCGCGATCGTGGGCATCGTGCTGAAGCTGATGCTGGCCAACTTCGGCGACGCCCTCAGCGAGCCGCTGACCGGGCTCGGCCTGATCGACCGGCCGCTGCAGTTCCTCGGCGACCCCGACACGGTGTTGTGGACGGTCATCGTCATCGGCATCTGGAACACCCTCGGCTACAACCTGATCTACTTCCTGGCCGGGCTGCAGACCATCCCGAAGGACCTGTACGAGGCCGCCCAGCTCGACGGCGCCGGCCGGATCGCCAGATTCCGGCACGTCACCGTCCCCGGGCTGCGCAACGTCGGGGTGGTGATCCTGTTCCTGGCGATCATCGGCAGTTTGCAGGTCTTCGACCTGGTCATGGTGCTGACCGGCGGCGGGCCGTTCTTCGCCTCCGACGTCGTCAACACCTACGTCTACCGCCAGGCGTTCGGCCAGGTGGGCACCGGCACGGTGACCGAGCCGGACATCGGGCTGGCCTCGGCGGCGTCGTTCTTCTTCGGGCTGCTCCTGCTCGTGCTCACGGCCGGTCAGCTGCTGGCGATCAGGAAACTCCGGGCACGTAAGGAGCGCGCATGAACGCCACGGGCGTCGCCACCGCCTTCACCAGGGGGCCCGCCCGCCGGGCGATGACCCACATCCTGCTGCTCGGTTTCGGGTTCGCCTACCTCTACCCGTTCCTGTGGGCGGTCGGCAGCTCGCTGAAGAGCAAGCTCGACTTCCTCGACAGCGGGCTGGGCCTGCTCCCGCCGGCGCCGCGCTGGGAGAACTACGCCGAGGCGTGGCAGGAGGCGAGCTTCGGCACGTACTTCATGAACACCCTGTTCATCTCGGTCATCAGCGTGTTCCTCACCCTGCTGTTCACCGCGATGGCCGGGTTCGCGCTGGCCAGGACCGCGTTCCCGGGCAAGAAGATCGTGATCGGCGTCATCATGGTCACGTTCCTGCTGCCGCACGGGTACACGATCATCCCGGTCTTCGACCTGGTGAACGCGCTCGGGCTGCTCAACACGCTGTGGTCGGTGATCCTCGTCCAGGTCGGCGGCGGCCTGGTGTTCGGCACGTTCATGTTCATGGCCTACTTCGCCACCATGCCGCGCGAGCTGGAGGAGGCGGCGCGGGTGGACGGCGCCGGGTTCAACACGCTGTTCTTCCGGGTGATGCTGCCGCTGTCCAAGCCGATGGCGGCCACGCTCGGGCTGTTCACGTTCATCAGCTCGTGGAACAACTTCTTCCTGCCGCTGGTGTTCACGCTGGGCAAGCCGGAACTGCGCACGGTCGGCGTGGGCCTGTACGCCTTCACCAACCAGACCACCACCAACTGGACGCTGCTGTGCGCCGGGGCGATCATCTCGCTCGCCCCGATCGTGATCGTGTTCGTCGTCGCCCAGCGCTACATCGTCGAGGCCATCGCCGGGGCGGTGAAGGCATGAGGCCGCCCGCGGCCGCCCGCGCGCGCTGAACCGACGAGCGCGCGCGTAGTGATCCATCAGAAGGAGACATGGTGTCATTGCAGATTCCCCTGGCCACCGGGTGGACGGTTCGTCCGGACTCGCCCAGCCCACTGCCCGACGGGACGGTGGTGGAGGCCCGGGTGCCGGGGTGCGTGCACACCGATCTGCTGGCGGCCGGGCTGGTGCCCGACCCGTTCCTGGACGACAACGAGCGGAAACTGGCCTGGGCCGGCCGCACGGACTGGCTGTACCGGACGGAGCTGCCCGCGCTCGACGACGCCTACGAACGCACCGACCTGGTCTTCGACGGGCTGGACACGGTGGCCGAGATCCGGCTCGGCGACCGGCTGCTCGGCCGCACCCGCAACATGCACCGGTCGTACCGGTTCGACGTGACCGGCGCGAGCGGGCCGCTGTCCGTGCGGTTCACCTCGGCGTACACCGAGGCCGAGTCGGTGCGCAAGGAGGTGGGCGACCGGCCCACCACCTACACCGAGCCGTTCAACTTCGTCCGCAAGATGGCCAGCTCGTTCGGCTGGGACTGGGGCCCGACCCTGGTCACGGCCGGCCTGTGGCGGCCGGTGCGGCTGGAGCGGTGGAACGTGGCCAGGCTGGCGCGGGTGCGGCCGCTGGTGACCGTCCACGACGGCGACGGACGGGTGGAGCTGCGCCTGGACCTGGAACGGGCCGCCGGTGACGTGCCGCTGGAGGTGCGGGTCAGGGTCGGCGACGCGGTCGCGGCGGCGACCGTCGAAGGCGACCAGGCCGTGGTGGTCGTGCCCGTGCCACGCCCCCGCCTGTGGTGGCCGCGCGGCTACGGCGAACAGCCGCTGTACGACTGCGTGGTCACGCTCTCCGCCGGCGGCCACGAGCTCGACCGGTGGGAACGCAGGATCGGCTTCCGCACGATCGAGCTCGACACCGCCGCCGACGCGCACGGCAGCGCGTTCACCCTGGTCGTCAACGGGGAGCCGATCTTCGCCAGGGGCGTCAACTGGATCCCCGACGACGTCTTCCCCAGCCGCGTCACGCCGGAACGCTACCGGCGCAGGCTCGCCCAGGCGGCCGCGGCCAACGTCGACCTGGTCCGGGTGTGGGGCGGCGGCATCTACGAGGACGAGGCGTTCTACGACGCCTGCGACGAGCTCGGCCTGCTGGTCTGGCAGGACTTCCTGTTCGCCTGCGGCGCCTACAGCGAGGAGGAGCCGCTGCGCGGCGAGATCGACGCCGAGGCCCGCGAGAACGTGGCCAGGCTCATGCCGCACCCCTCCCTGGCGGTGTGGAACGGCAACAACGAGAACCTGTGGGGCTTTCGCGACTGGGGCTGGGAGGAGAAGCTGGCCGGCGCGTCCTGGGGCGAGGGCTACTACCTCGGCCTGCTGCCCAGGATCGTCGCCGACACCGACCCGACCCGCCCGTACTGGCCGGGCAGCCCCTGGTCGGGCTCGTGGCGCCGGCACCCTAACGACCCCGCCCACGGCACCACCCACTCCTGGACGGTGTGGAACGAGCGCGACTACGCCGACTACCTGCTCGACGTGCCCAGGTTCGTGGCCGAGTTCGGCTGGCAGGCCCCGCCCGCCTGGGCGACGCTGGAGCGCGCGCTGTCCGACCGCCGTCATCTGGAGCACCACCAGAAGGCCGCGGACGGCGCGGGCAAGCTGGCCCGCGGCCTGGCCCGCCACTTCGGCCCGCCGGACTCCTTCGCCGACTGGCACCACCTCACGCAGGTGGTGCAGGCCCGCGCGATCGCGGCCGGCATCGAGCACTGGCGCGCGCACTGGCCGGTCTGCGCGGGCACGATCGTCTGGCAGCTCAACGACTGCTGGCCGGTGATCTCCTGGTCGGCCATCGACGGCGACGCCCGCCTCAAACCGCTCTACTTCGAGCTGCGCCGCGTGTACGCCGACCGGCTGCTCACCCTGGCCGAGAACCGCGTGTCGGTGGTCAACCAGGCCGCCACGCCCTGGTCGGGCACGCTGCGGGTGCTGCGGGCGGACGCCGGCGGCCGCGTGCTGGCCGAGGCCGAGCTGCCGTTCAACGCCGCGCCGCGCACGGTGGCCACGCTGGACCTGCCCGCCGGCCTGGCCACCGCCGGCGACGTCACCCGCGAGTTCTGGACGGCCGCCGCCGACGGCCTGCGGGCCTGGCGGTTCGCCTGCCCCGACCGCGACTTCGCCTACCCGGAACCCCGCATGGACGTCGAGGTCACCCCGGCCGACGGCGGCTGCGCGGTGACCGTCACCGCCCGCACCCTGATCCGCGACCTGTACCTGCACGCCGACCGGCTGCACCCCGAGGCCACCGCCGACCAGGGACTGACCACCCTGCTGCCCGGCGAGCGCCACACGATCAACGTGCGCGGCTGGGCCGGCGACCCGGCCGAGCTCGACGCAGCCCTGCGGCACGTCCACCCCCGTCGATCCGCCTGACCTGGAGTCATCGTGCATCTCGTCCCCCGTCCCGCCCGCCTGACCAGCACGCCGGGCGCCTGGTCGCTGACCGAGACCACCGGCCTCGTCGCGGGACCCGCCGAGGCGGGCGCCGCCGAACTGCTGCGCGAGCTGGTCGGCCGGCCCGCCGGCGCCAAGCTGGCCCCGGCCGCCGAGCCCGGCCCCGGCGCCATCGAGCTGCGGGCCGATCCGGCGCTCGCCGATGAGGAGTACCGCGTCTCGGTCTCCGCGCGCGGGGTGGTGCTCACCGGCGGCGGCCGGGGGCTCACGCTCGCCGTCCAGACGTTGCGCCAGCTCCTGCCCGCGGAGATCTTCGCCGCCGCCCCGGCCGGGGGAGTGGCGTGGGCGGTGCCGTACGTGGAGATCGAGGACGCGCCCCGCTTCCGCTGGCGCGGCGTGATGCTGGACGTGGCCCGCCACTGGTACCCGGTGGAGTTCCTGCACCGGATGGTCGACCTGGCCGCGTTGCACAAGCTCAACGTCGTCCACCTGCACCTGACCGACGACCAGGGCTGGCGCATGGAGATCGAGCGCTACCCGCGCCTGACCGAGGTGGGCGCGTGGCGGGCCGAGTCGATGCTCGGCCACTACACCGAGGGCCGCTTCGACGGCGTCCCGCACGGCGGCTTCTACCCCAAGCAGGAGCTGCGCGACCTGGTGGCGCACGCGCTGACCAGGGGCGTCACGCTGGTGCCCGAGATCGACCTGCCCGGCCACATGCGTGCCGCCATCGCCGCACACCCCGAGCTGGGCGACGACCCGGAGCGCGCGCTGCCGGTGGCCACCGAGTGGGGCGTGCACGAGCAGGTGCTGAACGTCAGCGAGGAGACCGTCGCGTTCTTCCACCACGTGCTGGAGGAGGTGATCGAGGTCTTCCCGAGCGAGTGGATCCACATCGGCGGCGACGAGTGCCCCAAACGCGAATGGGAGGAGTCGCCCCGCGCCCAGGCCCGCATGCGCGAACTCGGCCTGCCCGACGCCGACGCGCTGCAGAGCTGGTTCATCGGCCGGATGACCGCCTTCCTGGCTGAACGCGGCCGGCGGGCGATCGGCTGGGACGAGATCCTGCAGGGCGGCCTCGCCCCGGGCGCGACCGTGATGTCCTGGCGCGGCGAGGAGGGCGGCGCCGAGGCGGCCAGGGCCGGGCACGACGCGGTGATGTGCCCGCACACGCACACCTACTTCGACTACTACCAGGCCGGGCCCGAAGGCGAGCCGCTGGCCATCGGCGGCCTGACCGGCCTGGAGCAGGTCTACGCCTACCGCCCGGTCCCCGCCGGGCTCGACGCGGCGGCCGCCGGGCACATCCTCGGCACGCAGGCGCAGCTCTGGAGCGAGTACCTGCCCACCTCCGCGCACGTGGAGTACATGGCCTTTCCCCGGCTGTGCGCCCTGGCCGAGGTGGCCTGGGGCACGGCGGGCGAGTACGCGGAGTTCGGCGAGCGCCTGCGCGGCCACCTGGAGCGCCTGGACCGGCTCGGCGTCGGCTACCGGCGCGATGCCCCGTCCCGGCCCTGACGGGGCATCGCGCCACGTCATCACCGGAACAGGCGGAACTCCGCGAGGTGGAAGGGCGCGCGTGACTCCAGCACGCGCACCCGGAACCGGCGGGACTCGACCGGCGCGGGCAGCGTGATCACGCGCTTGGCGCCGACCGTGCCGCAGGCGGCGATCCGCCGCCACCCGTCCGGCTCCTCCGCCTCGACCAGCAGCGATTCGATGAGCTGGCCGTGGCGCAGGTCCTCGGCCAGCACGATCCGCTCGACGCGGGCGAGGTCGCCCAGGTCGAGCGTCACGCCGTCGCCGCCGGTCGTGCGGATGGCGCCGTCGGCCAGGTCGACGGCGAAGTCCCGGTCGATCCTGGCCGACCATTCGCGCAGCACCGCGACGTCCGCGTCGGCCAGCCGGCCCCGGCGGTCCGGCGGGACGTTCAGCAGCAGCACCGCGCCCCGGCCGACCGACTCGTGGTAGATCGTCATCAGCTCGTCGGCCGACTTGGGCTCCTGCTCGGCGTGGTGGAACCAGCCGGGGCGGATGCTCACGTCCACCTCCGCCGGCCACCACTGCAGGAAGTCGCCGTCCGCCGTGCTCAGGAAGTCGCGG
Source organism: Nonomuraea antri (assembly GCF_013283785.1). Classification (GTDB taxonomy): domain Bacteria; phylum Actinomycetota; class Actinomycetes; order Streptosporangiales; family Streptosporangiaceae; genus Nonomuraea; species Nonomuraea antri. Next base: position 14,268 of record NZ_JABCPZ010000129.1, on the reverse strand, counting down.
CCGCCCAGGTCGGGGGCGTCGTAGCGGGTCACGTCCACGCGCTCGCGGGCCACGGTGACCGGCACCACGTTCCACTCGTTCTCGCGGGCCAGGCCGCTCTCGTTGCCGACCCAGCGCACGTCGGGGCCGCAGTTAGCGATCGCCGCGTCTGGGGCGAGGTGCCTGATGAGGGCGTACCAGCTGTCGAAGTCGTACTCCTCGACCTGGCCGGCCGGGATGCGTCCCTGCGAGCCGTCGAACCAGACCTCGTCGATCGGGCCGTAGCCGGTCAGCACCTCGTGGAGCTGGCCCAGCATGTAGGCGCCGTAGTCGGTGGCCGGCAGCGTCAGCCCGCCGACCCGCCTGGGGGTGCGGGGGCTGCCGTTGGCGTACGTGGGCTCGTGCTCGTCGGCCGGCGAGACGTAGACGCCCACCTTCAGCCCGTGCGCCCGCATGGAGTCGGCGAACTCGCGCAGCACGTCGCCCGCGCCGCCGCGCCATGAAGAGGACGCCACGCTGTGCCTGGTCAGGGCCGACGGGTAGAGCACGAACCCGTCGTGGTGCTTGACGGTGAGGATGGCCAGCGTGAACCCGGCCGCCTTCAGCTCGCGCGCCCACTGGTCGGTGTCGAGGTCCTCGGGCTGGAAGAGGTCGGGGTCCTCGTCGCCGTAACCCCATTCGAGCCCGGTGAAGGTGTTCACGCCGAAGTGCAGGAACGCGGTTCGCTCCAGCGCCTGCCAGGCCAGTTGCCGCTCGGTCGGCCTGACCAGCGCGGCCCTGGCCACCACGTCGTCGCCGCCGCCGATCGGCACCCGCCAGCCGGGTTCCGCCGGACCGCCGGTGGCGGCGCGCCTGGCGGCCGCCGGGCGGTGCCCGCCGTTCAGCGTCGCCGGGCCGTGCCCGCCGTTCAGCACCGCCGGGTCGAACGCGCCCTCGAAGACGACCACGCGGAGGCGCGAGAGCACCCCGGACAGCCCGCGCACCACGACGTCACCCGCGCTGATCGCCAGCCCGTCCGGCGCGGGCGCCTGATCCTGGCCCGTGACCAGCAGCAGGACCCGCTCGGCCGTCTCACCGGCCGGGATCAGCCGCGCCTCCACCGCCAGCCCGCCCCCGGCGGAGCCGGCGGCCACCGCGACCCCCTGGCCGGGGCCGTCGAGCACCAGCCCGTGCCCCGGCCTGATCACCTCGTCACCGCTCAGCCTGCGTACCGCGCCGACCTCGCCGGTCGCGGGCGTGTACCCGGTCTCCGACGTGAACGTCCCGGCGAAGCGCACGTCCACCAGCACCGTCGTCATCTGTCCCGCCTCTCCTCGGCCGGTCCGGCCCGATGATCACATGGTGTCATCGAGCCCGCATTGCGAGCGCATAGCGGATGTATCGACTCGGCCCGTCATTGTGGTCTCACCGGCGAGAACGAACGAGGAGAAACCGATGAGCACCACCACGACGACCACCAACACGACGAGCACCGCGTACGAGGGCTTCACCGCCGAGGAGCGGGCCGCGATGAAGGACCACGCCCAGGAGCTGAAGAGGGCGGCCAGGCGCAGCCCGGCCGACAAGGCGGCGCAGGCCGAGCGCGACGTGCTCGCGAAGATCGCCGAGATGGGTGACGAGGACCGCGTCCTGGCCGAGCGCGTGCACGCCGTCGTCACCGCCGCCGCCCCGGCCCTGGCGCCCAAGCTCTGGTACGGCATGCCCGCCTACACCCTGGACGGCACGCTGGTGTGCCACTTCCAGAGCGCGGCCAAGTTCAAGACCCGCTACGCCACCCTCGGCTTCAGCGACAGGGCCACGCTGGACGACGGCACGATGTGGCCGGTCGCGTTCGCGCTGACCGAGGTGACGCCCGAGGTGGAGGCCCGCATCAGCGCGCTGGTGAAGCAGGCGGTGAGCTGACGCCGCGCACCGCCCCCGACGGGGCGAAGAGATTTGTCGCTTGCCGCCCCTGGCTTTGCCCGCTGCAGGGCACGAGGTCATGGACCGGCGGCTTCCGGCGACAGGAGACTGCATGATCTTCAACCGGCACGAGGCTCCGCCGCCCGCCACCACGCTCTACCAGCTCCAGCAGCGCGTGGTGGCCATCGGCGGCGACTACTGGATCGACAACGGCATCGGCCAGCACGCCTACCGCGTCGACGGCAAGGCGCTGCGCCTGCGGCAGACCTTCCTGCTCAAGGACCCGTCCGGCGCCGAGCTGCTGCGGCTGCGGCGCAAGCTGATGCGCCTGCGCGAGACCATGCTGGTGGACCGTGACGGCGAGACGGTGGCCACCGTGCACAAGCACCTGGTCGGCCTGCGCGACCGGTTCACCGTCGACCTGGCCGGCGGCGGCGAGCTGCACACCAAGGGCGACTTCCTCGCCCACGAATACACGGTGACCAGGGACGGCGCGGTCGTCGCCGACATCTCCAAGCGCTGGCTGCGCGTCCGCGACACCTACGGGATCTCGATCGTCGAAGGCGAGGACGTCCCGCTGCTGCTGGCCGTCGCCGTGTGCGTCGACGTCCTGTGCCACGGGGGGTGACGGCATGCGGGCGCTGCTGAAGATCGTGGTCGTGGGGGTCGCGCTCTGGCTGACCTCGCTGATCGTGGACGGCGTCGACTTCGGCGGGGGTTCGGTCGCCGAGCGGGTCCTGACGATCGCCGTCGTCGCGTTGCTCTTCGGCGTGGTCAACGTCGTGCTCAAGCCGATCATCCACGTCCTGGGCTGCGCGTTCTACGTGCTCACGCTGGGACTGTTCGCGCTGGTCGTCAACGGCGGCCTGCTGCTGCTGACGAGCTGGCTGGCCGGGCTGCTCGGACTGCCGTTCCACGTGAGCGGCTTCTGGCCGGCCGTGTGGGGCGCGCTCATCATCGGCGTCGTCAGCTGGCTGCTCGGCCTGTTCCTGCGGGTGTGACACCGGTGCGCAGGGCGGCCTCGACGCGGGCCAGCCGGCCGGCGATCGAGCCCACGCGCTGCCGGGGCGCCTGGCCGCGCAGGTCGCGCAGCAGGTCGCGCAGGCGTACCAGGGCCATCGGGCTGTGCGCGGCGGCCACGATCACCTCGTCGAGCGCGAGCCGCAGGTAGTCCTCCCAGCCGGGCAGCGGGATCACCAGGCGGACCCGGCCGTCCGCGCCGGTCAGCGTGCCCACGTCGAGGTCCTTGTCCACCAGGCGGCGCAGCAGGTCGTGCACGTGGTCCAGGGTCTGGACGGTCGTCGCCGGGTCGTTGACCGACGCCGACAGCGACCTGAGCGCGATGTCGGCCAGCAGGCGGAACCCGAACGCGGCGTCCTGCGAGAAGGAGCGCTCGGCCCCGGTGAGCACCTGCCGGCGCAGCAGCGGCTCGGGGACGGCGTTCCCGTGCACGTCCGCGATCAGGTCGCCGTCGAAGAGCTGCGCCCCGAGCGAGACGCGCAGCACGATGACGGCGTCCCGCTCGGCGGCGGCGGCGACCAGCGCGGGCACGTTGATCTCCTGCAGCCTGGCCGGGCCGCCCCGCCACACGATCGTCGACACCCTGGCGGGCAGGTCCGGCGGCGCGGGCCCGGACTCGCGGTAGGGCAGGCGGTAGACGGTGTCGAGCACCCGGCGGGTGCGCCGGTTGATCACGTTCAGGCAGGGCGCGAGCTGGATGGAGACGAAGGCGCGGATCTGCACGGTACGCATGAGCAGCGCGGCGACCAGCGCCAGCAGCACGGTCAGCACGGGCACGGTGAGCGAGACGTCGCCGCGATGGGCGATCACCAGCGCGGCCGTGATCGTGTAGATGAACAGGCCGACGGCGAACGCGAACGTGCGCCAGACGGTCGGGTCGTCCCTGAACAGGGTGAGCCGCAGGCTGAAGGTGCCCGCGGCGAACTGCATGACCAGGAACAACAGCGAGAAGATGACGCTGGCCAGGCCGAGCACGCCGAACCCGATGGTGAACAGCGCGGCCGTGACGTCCTTGGTGGGCAGCGGGGTGGCCGGCGGCAGCCCGGGCAGGATCAGACCGGCGGCGAGCCCGGCCGCGGCGCAGACGACCTGCACCAGGCCCGCCCGCAGCCGCCGGCGCGGCCGCCGGAAGAGCGTCGGAGTGACGCTCTTCTCCGCGGGGGCGGCTCTCTCCATCCAGCGGGCCTTCTCCTCGTGGGGTGCTCGCCCGTCGCCGGGGCCTCGCCTGCGACATGCCCGCGCCGCCGTGGAGGCAATGTCAGAGACGGGCCAACAGTTGATGATGACTTCACGCCCGGCGGTGGCCGTGCGTTGGGCGCGAGCGTAGGCAATCGCGACGCCTCGACCCGTCGAGCATCGACGGATTCGTGGCTGAGGGTCGCATGCCGTCATGAGTCTTGGTGCCGCCCGGCCGCCTGGCCACCATGAGGTGCCATGCGAAAACACCTGGTCATCGCCCTGGCGGCGGTCTGCGCACTGAGCGCGGGATGCGGGAGGTCCACCTCTGAGACGCCGGCCGCCAAGCCGCCGTCCTCGACCGGCGAGAGCGCCAAGGACCTGCTGCCCGAATCCATGCGGAAGTCGGGCGAGCTGCGCATGGCGACCTCGGAGGGCTACCCGCCGATGGAGATGTACAAGCCGGGCACTCAGGAGATGACCGGCGTCGACGCCGACCTGGCCGTGGCCATCGGGGCGCGGCTCGGGCTGAAGACCCGCATCATCAACGCCTCCTTCGACGGTCTCATCCCCGGCCTGCAGGGCGGCAGGTGGGACATCGCCATGGCCGCGCTCAGCGACCTGGAACAGCGCCGCAAGGCCGTCGACTTCGTCGACTACTTCAACGCCGGCGGCTCGATCATGGTCAAGAAGGGCAACCCGGAAGGCATCAAGACGCTCGACGACCTGTGCGGCAAGAAGGTCGTCCTGGCCAAGGGCAGCTCCAACCTGGAGATCGGCAAGCGCCAGAACGACAAGTGCGGCCAGAAGATGGAGATCATGCAGAGCGAGGACGCGCCGACCGGCCTGCTCTCCATCGACTCCGGGCGCACGGTCGCCACGATCGTCGACTCGCCCGTGGCCGCCATGTACGCCAAGGAGACCGGCAAGTACGACGTCCTGCCCGAGCAGTACGACGCCGGCCCGTGGGGCATCGCGATCGACAAGAAGCAGACCGGCCTGCGCGACGCCGTCGCCAAGGCGCTGCAGGAACTGATCGACAACGGCGAGTACGGCAAGATCCTGGAGAAGTACGGCACGACGGCGAACGCCGTGCCCAAGGTCACGATCAACACCGGCGCATGAAGGAACTGACGATCGAGGCGGTGAAGCCGCCCAGACCCGGGCGGCTCATCGCGGCGGCACTCGCGGCGCTGGCGATGGTGTGGCTGATCTACACCGTCATCGTCAACCCCAACCTGCACTGGGACGTGATCGCCGCGTTCCTGCTGGACGGCCGGATCCTCGGCGGCCTGTGGATCACGATCGCGCTCACCGCGCTGTCCATGGTCATCGGCGTCGGCCTGGGCGTGGTCGCCGCCGTCATGCAGTTGTCGGACAGCCCGGTGCTGCGCGGCGCGTCCGGGCTCTACACCTGGTTCTTCCGCGGCACGCCGCTGCTGGTGCAGCTCATCTTCTGGTTCAACATCGGCCTGGTCTTCCCGGAGATCGGCATCGGCATCCCGTTCGGCGGGCCGATGTTCCTGCAGTGGCCGGCCAACGAGCTGATCACGCCGTTCACCGCGGCGCTGCTCGGGCTGACCATCAACGAGGGCGCGTACATGGCGGAGATCGTCCGGGCGGGCATCAGGTCCGTCGATCCCGGCCAGCGGGAGGCGGCCGAGTCGCTGGGCATGACGCACCGGCGGATCCTGCGCAGGGTCGTGCTGCCCCAGGCGATGCGGGTGATCATCCCGCCGACCGGCAACCAGTTCATCTCGATGCTGAAGACCACCTCGATGGTCTCGGTCATCTCCGGAGCCGAACTGCTGACCGTCTCCCAGCGCATCTACTTGGACAACTTCGAGGTGATCGCGCTGCTGGTGGTCGCCTCCACCTGGTATCTGCTGCTCACCACCGTGGCCACCGTCGGCCAGCGCTTCCTGGAACGGAGGTTCAGCCGTGGCCACTAGCATGGTGAAGATCGAATCGGTCAGGAAGCGGTTCGGCCCGCTCGAGGTGCTCAAGGGGGTCAGCCTCGACGTGCCGGCCGGCTCGGTGGTCTGCGTCGTGGGCCCGTCCGGCTCGGGCAAGTCGACGCTGCTGCGCTGCGTCAACAGGCTGGAGACGATCGACGCGGGCCGGGTGTGGGTCGACGGCGAGCTCATGGGCTTCACCGAGAAGGACGGAAAGCTGCACCTGCTGCGGCCCGACGAGCTGTGCCGCCAGCGCCAGGAGATCGGCATGGTCTTCCAGCGCTTCCACCTGTTCCCGCACATGACCGCGCTGGAGAACGTCATGGAGGGGCCGTGCACGGTCAAGCGCGTCCCCAAGGCGCAGGCCGCGACGCAGGCGATGGCGCTGCTGGAACGGGTGGGGCTGGCCGACCGGGCCGGGCACTACCCCAGGCAGCTGTCCGGCGGCCAGCAGCAGCGGGTCGCGATCGCGCGCAGCCTGGCCATGAACCCCAAGCTCATGCTGTTCGACGAGCCGACCAGCGCGCTCGACCCCGAGCTGGTGCAGGAGGTGCTGCAGGTCATGCGCGACCTGGCGGCCAGCGGGATGACGATGATCGTCGTCACCCACGAGATGGGCTTCGCCAGGGAGGCCGGTGACCACCTGGTGTTCATCGACGACGGCGTGATCGTGGAGGAGGGGCCGCCGCGCGAGGTGCTGGCCCGGCCTCGGCACGAGCGCACCCGCGCCTTTCTCGGGCAGGTCCTGTGAACGGCTCGTCTCTCGTGAAGGGTGCGGCCACGTGAGCCTCGACCTGCTGATCACCGGCGGTCTCGTCGCCGACGGGACGGGCGCGCCGCTGCGCCCGGCCGACGTCGGCGTCAGCGGTGACCGCCTCGTCCTGCTGCCCCCGGGCGGCGGTCCGGCGGACGGCGGGGGAGCGCGGGTGATCGACGCCACCGGGCTGGTGGTCGCACCCGGCTTCATCGACGTCCACACCCACTCCGACGCGGTCACCCTGCTCGGCGCGGCGGGCAGGGAACTGGCCGCGGCCCCGGTACGCATGGGCGTGACCGTGGAGATCTGCGGCAACTGCGGATCGAGCCTGTTCCCCGCGCTGCCCGAGCGGGTGCCGGCGCTGCGCCGGTCGAGCCGGGCCGGTTTCGGCGGCGACATCCCGATTTTTACGGACTACGCGGGGTTCGTCCGGGCGCACGAGGAGGCGCCGCGCTCGAACCACCTGACCTCGCTCGTCGGCCACGGCACGCTCAGGGCGGGCGTGCTCGGCTACGAGGACCGCCCGGCCACCCCCGCCGAGCTCGCCACCATGTGCGCGCTGCTGGACGACGCGCTGGCCGCCGGCGCGGCCGGGCTGTCCACCGGCCTCATCTACACCCCCGGCACGTACGGCGACACCGCCGAGGTGGTCGCGCTGGCCCGCGTCGCGGCCGGGCACGGCAAGCCGTACGTCACCCATCTGCGTGACGAGATGTCCCGCGTGGAGGAGGCGCTGGAGGAGGCCGTCGAGATCGCCCGAAGGAGCGGGGCCGCGCTGCACGTCAGCCACCACAAGACGGCGGGCAGGCACGCCTGGGGCAAGACCACGCGCACCCTCCCGCGCATCGCCGAGCTGCGCGCCCAGGGCCTGGACGTCACCTGCGACGTCTACCCCTACACCGAGGGCAGCACGTCGCTGTCGGCGATGCTCCCTCCGTGGGCCAACGACGGCGGCACCGAGGCGCTGCTCGACCGGCTGCGCGACCCCGGCCAGCGCGACCGGATGCGCCGGGCGATCGAGGAGGGCGTGCCCGGCTGGGAGAACACGGTCGGCAATGGCGGATGGGACCGCATCTCGGTCGCCTGCGCCGCCCGCCACCCCGAGGCCGAGGGCCGCACGATCGCCGAGCTGGGCGGCGACCCGGTCGACACCGCCGCGGAACTGCTCCTCGCCGAGGACGGCGAGGTGACGATCATCAGCCACTCCATGCGCGAGGACGACGTCCAGCGGGTCCTGGCCGGCGAGTTCACCATGATCGGCTCGGACGGCGTGCCCAAACCGGGGCATCCCCACCCGCGCCTGGCCGGCACCTTCCCCAGGGTGCTCGGCCGCTACTCTCGCGAGCAGGGCCTGTTCCCGCTGGAGGTGGCCGTGCACAAGATGACCGGCCTGGCGGCCGACAGGTTCGGGCTGGCGGACCGGGGCGTCGTGCGCGACGGCGCGCACGCCGACCTGGTGCTGTTCGACCCCGAGACGGTGTCCGACGGCGCCACCTACGCCGAGCCGCTGCTGCCGCCCACCGGCATCACGGCCGTCGTCGTGGCCGGACGGCTCGCCGTGGACGAAGGCCGGCTCACCGAGGACAGACCAGGAAGGATCATCGGGCGGTGAACGACATCACGCTCGCCGTCGCCACGCGGGATCTGGTGACGGGCGAGTTCCACGGCGTCCACGAGGACACCGAGCTGCCGCTGGCCAGCGTGGGCAAGCTGCTCCTGCTGGCCGAGGTGGCGATGAGCGTCGAAGGCGGCATCCTGCACCCCGACACGCCCGTCACGCTGCACGAGGACGACTACGTCGGCGGCTCCGGCCTGCTGCTGTCGTTGTCCCAGCGCGACTGGACGATCGGCGACCTCGCCGTGCTGACCGCCGCCGTCAGCGACAACACCGCCACCAACGCGCTGCTGCGCAGGGTCGGCGTGGACCGGGTCAACGCGGCGGCCGCGGCGCTCGGGCTGTCCAGGACCAGGCTGCTCGACCGCATCAGGGAGCCGCGCGGCCCCGAGCACCCGCCGACGTTCGCGATCGGCACCGCGGCCGAGCTGTGCGGCCTGGCCGCGCTCGTCGCCGGTCCCGGCGGCTGGCAGGTGCTCATGCGCGGCTGGATGCAGCGCAACACCGATCACACGCTCGTCCCCGCCCTGGTCAGGCACGATCCCGAAGGCGCCTGGCTGGCCAACAAGACCGGCACGGACGAGGGCATCAGGTCCGACGTCGGCATCATGGGCGGGCGCATCGCCTACGCCGTGCTCGCCCACGGCCCGGCGGGCAGCGAGGACGACCTGGCCGACGCCGTCCGTCGGGCGGGGCTCGAGATCGCCGCCAGGCTCAGCGCAGCGACGGCTCCAGCGAGTTTCTGAGCTGCGCCGACGCCGTGCGCAGGTAGGCCAGGAAGGACCGGGCGGCCGGGTTGGGATTGGTCGGCCGCCTGGCCACGCCGATCCTGCGGAACAGGTTCGGCGTGGCCAGCCGGCAGGTGTGCACGCCCGTCGCGCCCTGCAGGCCGAGGCTCGGCACCAGCGCGACGCCGAGCCCGGCACGTACCAGGCCGATCGTCACCTCGTAATGGTCGCTGCGGCAGCGGATCCGCGGCGAGAAGCCTTCCAGCGCGCTGGCCCGCTCCAGGATCGACACCGGGTGCTCGGCGCCGAACGTGGTGATCCACGGCTCGCCGGCCAGGTCGGCCAGCCGCACCCGGGGCCGCTGGGCGGCCGCGTGCCCGGTCGGCAGTACCAGCAGCTGCGGCTCGTCGAACAGTTGGACGATCTCCACGCCCTCCGGGCACTGCCACGGGTCGAGCGCGTGCTCGAAGACCACCAGCACGTCGAGCGCGCCGCGCTCCAGATCGGGCAGCAGCTCGTACGGCTGGCCCTCCACCAGGTCGAGCGCCACCTTGGGGTACCTGGAGGCGAACCGCGACAGCGCCAGCGGCAGCAGCCGGTACCCGGCCGAGGCGAAGAATCCGATGCGCAGCTCGCCGGCGTCCACCCGGGCCTGGGCGAGCAGGTCCTTCTCGGCCGCCTCGATGATGTCGACGACCTCCTGCGCCCTGATGGCCAGCCGGCGTCCGGCCTCGGTCAGCCGCAGGCTCTGCGCGTTCCGCTCGACCAGGCCGACCCCGGCCTCCCGCTCCAGGCGGGAGAGCTGGTGCGACACGGCGGACGGCGACAGCTTCAGCACCCTGGCCGCGCCGGCGATGCTGCCCGTCCTGAACACCTCGAGCAGGACACGCAGCCGGTTACTACTCAACACGTGACCAAGCGTATGAGGCCGGTCACCGAGCCTGAGCCGCGTGCCTTCAGAGGGGGAGCAGGAACAGGCTGAGCGGGGTGCTCACCACGGTCATCGCGGTCACCACGGCGAGTGCGGTGAGCACGGCCGGCGCGGGCGACGGCAGCACGCGGGCGGCCGCGGGGGCAGCGGCCGTGCCGGTCACCCGGTGGCGGGTCGTGATGGGCTCCTGGTCTTCGGTGAGCTGGTCTTCGGTGAGCCGGTCTTCGGTCAGCCGGTCGATGCGGAGTCGCAGGTGCGGGCCGCCGCCGCCGAGCGCGCCCGGCGGCGCGACCACCGGCCGGTCGCAGGCGTGGAATCTGCGCAGCGCCGAAGCCAGCGTCGCGCGCGGGTGCTCACGCGCCGCCCGGTCGTCGGCACGCATCTCGACCAGCAGCGCCACCGCGTCCAGCATGGCGCGCGTGAGGCGTCCGGCGGGCAGGGCGCGGTGCAGCACGCTGAACGGCAGGATCATCAGGTCGTGCCGCTCGCGGGCGTGGGCGCGCTCGTGCGCGAGCACGGCGTCCATCTCCCGCTCGCTGAGCAGGCCGACGCTGCCGGTGCTGACCACGATCGCGGGCCTGCGCCCCGGCAGGCAGTAGGCCGCGACCACCGGATGATCCACCACCAGCGCCCCGGCCAGCGACGGATGCGGGACGGCGATCAGCCCGAGCAGCGACCGCTGCCTGCGCCGCAACGCCGCCACCGAGACGACGGTCCGGACCAGGGCGGCCAGCAGCCACCCGGCCACGGCCAGTCCGCCGCCGACGAGCGCGAGGTGCCCGGCCGTGATCGCGGCCGGCGGGCCGCCGCGCGCCAGGTCGGCGCACAGCCGGGCGAGCGCGGGCAGCACACCGAGCCGGTACGGCGCGAGCCCGGCCGCCAGCAGCACGCCCACCAGCGAGGACACCAGCGTGAGCGCGATGGCCTGCCAGATCAGCAACGACGTGCGCGGCGCCCGCCAGGCCCGCGGCGAACGCAGCATGACCCGCGCACCCAGCAGCGCCGCCAGCAACGTGAGCACGTGGTGCACCGCATAGGTCACGACGCGGCTCCACCGTCGTGTGCCTGCCCGTTCGGCCGGGCTCCGCCTTCCGGGAGCGCCTGGCGCAAGGCCTCGGCCTCCTCCGCGTTGACGGAGCGGGCGAAGTGGCCGAGCGCGGCGAGCCGGTCCCCGGTCTCGCTCAGCGCCGACAACATCAGCTCGGCCACGTACGCCTCACGCCCGGCGGCGGGACGGTAACGCCAGGTCCGGCCGTCGTCGTCGCGTTCGCGGCGGATGAAGCCCTTGCGGACGAGCCGGTTCATCACGGTCATCACCGTCGTGTACGCGAGCTTGCGATCGCTGAGCCGGTTGACCACCTCGCGCACGGTCAGCCAGCCATCGGTGCTCCAGAGCACTTCCATGATCGAGCGCTCCAGCTCGCCGAGACTGTTCACACCGCCTCCTCACGTCCGGTCGGCTCCAGCTCGGGCACGGCGAGCACCGTGACGGCCGCCAGCGCCGCCGACACCGCTCCGACCAGGTACGGCACGGCCGCCCCGACGTCGAACAGTAGCCCAGCCGCGGCCGGGCCGACGATCCGGGCGGCGGCGCCCGCCGACTGCCCCGTGCCCAGCCGCGCGCCCCGCCGTCCGGCCGGCCCGGCGGCGGCCAGCAGGCTGGAGACGGTCGGGGTGAGCAGGCCGTGCCCGGCCGACAGCAGGCAGACCGCCGCCAGGCACTGCCACCAGGTCTCCGACAGCGCGACGCCCACCAGGCACACCGCCATCAGCGCCGCGCCCGCCGCCGCGACCCGGCCGTCGCCGTACCGCTTGGCCAGCAGGAACACCGGTCCGGCCTGCACCACCACCATCGCCAGCCCGCAGGCGGCCAGGGCCAGGCCGATCGTGGTGGCGTCCCAGCCGAAGCGGTCGCGGGCCAGGAAGGCCAGCGTGGTCTCCACCCCGACGTAGGCGGCCATGGCCAGGAACCCGGTCCCGGCCAGCAGCGCCACCGGGATCCGCCGATCGGTGCCCGGCTCGGCGGGTTCGGCGTGGCGTCCGGGCTCGGGCAGCCAGAGCACGGCGGCCAGCAGGTTCACCGCCGCCAGCGCCGCGGCCGCGTACGCGCAGGCCGCGAAGCCGAACGGGGCCAGCACGCCGCCGAGCGCCGGGCCCAGCACGAAGGCCAGCCCGATGGCCGCGCCCATCTGCGCCATCGCGCCCGTGCGCCGCTCGGCGGGCACGGCATCGGCCAGGTACGCCTGGGCCACCGAGATGCTGCCGCCGCACGCCCCGGCCAGCAGCCGGGTGACCAGCAGCAGGACCAGCGAGTCCGCCAGGCCGGTCAGCGCCAGCGACACCGCCGACCCGGCCAGGGTCAGCAGCACCAGCGGACGGCGGCCGTACCGGTCGGACAGCCTGCCCAGCACCGGCGCGGCCAGGAGCTGCGCCACGGAATAGGCGCTCATCAGCGCGCCGAACCAGGCCCCCGTGGCGCCGAGACCGGCGGCGTAGAACGGCAGGGTGGGCAGGATCAGGGTGAAGCCCAGCAGGTCCACGAAGACCACGCCCGAGATGACCAGGGTCGCCGATCGCCGCATCTCGCCTCTTCTCCTCGGGCGGGGCCTCGACCGGCCACCGCTACTACAGCGCGTAATGCTACAACGTGTAGTAGACGGGTCCCCGAGCGGGTGAAGCGCGCACGGGACGGCGATCAGGTGTCGTGGCGCGGGATGCCGGAGACCTCGTGGTCGGCGTGGAACAGCGCCTCGGCGATGAGCCCGCGCACATGGCTGTCCCGCGCCCGGTACAGCGCGCGCCTGCCCTCCCTGCGCACCTGCACCAGCCCGGCGAGGCGCAGCTTGGCCAGGTGCTGCGAGACCGAGGGACGGGCCACGCCGAGCGACTCGGCCAGGGAGTTCACGTCGTATTCGCGCTGGGCGAGCAGCCACATCAGGCGCAGCCGGGTGGCGTCGCTGAGCATGCGGAACGCCTCCACCGCCGTCTCCACCTGAGCGGCAGTGGGTTGCTCCTGCATGTGGTTGGCACCTGATTCGTTGTCGCGTGCGTACATGACTACATATACTCCGCAACCGAGGCGTCGTGTGCAAGGAGGCAAGGCATGTCCGACCACGAGGATCTCCAGCACGGGCATGGGCATGGCCACGGTCACGGTCACGGTCACGGTCACGATCATGGGCATGGGCAGGGGGGTCGGCCGGTGGGGGTCGTCGGGTGGTTGCGCGGGCTGGCCGGGCGGGTCGGGCACGCCTTCATGCCGCACAGCCACGACAGCGCCGCCAAGACCGGCGCGGCGCTCGAATCCAGCAGCCGCGGCCTGCGCGTCCTGGCGATCTCCTTCGTCGTGCTGACCGCGACCGCGCTCGCCCAGGCGGTGGTGGTGGCGTTCTCCGGCTCGGTCGCCCTGCTCGGCGACACGCTGCACAACCTCGCCGACGCGCTGACCGCGGTGCCGCTGGCCATCGCGTTCTGGCTGGGCAGACGGGCCGCGACCCGCCGCTTCACCTACGGCTACGGCCGCGCCGAGGACCTGGCCGGCATCGTGATCGTGCTCCTCATCGCCGCCTCGGCCGCGTTCGCCGGTTACGAGGCGGTCATGCGGCTGGTCGATCCGCGGGACGTCCGGGCGCTCGGCTGGGTCGCGGCGGCCGGCGTGATCGGGTTCATCGGCAACGAGTGGGTGGCCCGCTACCGCATCAAGGTCGGGCGCGAGATCGGCTCGGCCGCGCTGGTGGCCGACGGCCTGCACGCCCGCGCCGACGGCTTCACCTCCCTGGCCGTGCTGCTCGGCGCCGGCGGCGCATGGCTGGGGTTCCCGATCGCCGACCCGGTGGTGGGCCTGCTCATCACGCTGGCCATCTGTTACGTCCTGCGCGACGCGGCCCGCGAGATCTACCACCGGCTGATGGACGCCGTCGACCCGGCCCTCGTCGACCGGGCCGAACAGATCCTCACTGGCACCCCCGGCGTCGAGCGGGTGGGCGCGGTCCGGCTGCGCTGGATCGGGCACGCGCTGCGGGCCGAGGTCGACATCGTGGTCAGCCACGAGCAGACCCTCGTCGGCGCGCACGCGGTGGCCGTCGAGGCCGAGCACCGGCTGATCCACGAGCTGCCCGGGCTGCGCGCGGCGACCGTGCACGCCGACCCCGACGGGCCGCACGACGTCGACCACCACGCCGCCCTGTCCGGCCACCGCCCCACCC
>NZ_JABCPZ010000128.1 GCF_013283785.1 Nonomuraea antri | reverse complement strand
CACGAACCCCGCGTGGTCACCAGACCGGCCCCGAGCGGGCCCGGCCGCGCCCCCGACCCCCGCTGGGCCCACCTCCCCAGGCCCTGACCTACACCAGCCTGACCTACACCAGCAGGTGAGCGACGATGCTCGAATACCGGATCTTCCACCTGAACGACTTCACCCTGCAGCACGGCGCCACCCTGCGCGGCGCCGTGCTGGCCTACCAGACCTACGGCGAACTCGCCCCCGACCGCGGCAACGCGATCCTCTACCCGACCTGGTACTCCGGCCGGCACACCGACAACGAGTGGCTGATCGGCCCCGGCATGACCCTCGACCCTTCGCGTTACTTCATCATCGTGCCGAACATGCTGGGCAACGGCCTGTCCAGCTCGCCGAGCAACACCGCGCCGCCCTACGACCGCGCCAGGTTCCCCCACGTCACCATGTACGACAACGTCGCCGCCCAGCACCGGCTCGTCACCGAACAGTTCGGCATCGAACGCCTCGCCCTGGTCACCGGCTGGTCGATGGGCGCGGGACAGACCTACCAGTGGGCGGTCAGCCACCCCGACATGGTCGCCAGGATCGCCCCGTTCTGCGGCTCGTCCCGCACCAGCGTGCACAACCAGGTCTTCCTCGAAGGCGTCAAGTCCGCGCTCACCGCCGACGCCGCGTTCAACGGCGGCTGGTACGAGCGCCAGCCCATGACCGGCCTGCGCGCGGCCGCCCGCGTCTACGCCGGATGGGGGTTCTCGCAGGCGTTCTACTGGCAGCACCTGTACCAGCGGCTCGGCCACACCTCGCTGGAGGACTTCCTCATCGGCTTCTGGGAGGGCTTCTTCCTCGACGACCGCGACGCCAACAACCTGCTCACCATGTTGTGGACCTGGCAGCACGCCGACGTCGGCCTGACCCCCGGCTTCGGCGGCGACACCGTGGCCGCGCTCAGCTCGATCAAGGCGCGGGCCCTGGTCATGCCGGCCGAGAAGGACCTGTACTTCCCGCCCGAGGACGAGGTGTGGGCCGTCGGCCACATGCCCAACGCCGAACTACGCGTCATCCCCGGCGTGTGGGGCCACTTCGCCGGGCACGGCAGCAACCCCGACGACACCCGCTTCATCGACCAGGGGCTGCGTGAACTGATGTCGGCTTGAATGGGGCCATGAACTTCGGTGACCATCAGCTCGGCATCTACCTGGCGGGCATGCTCGAGGGCAAGACGCCCGAGATCACCACGGACCTGGCGAACCTGGAGTCCAGGGCCCGCGACGTGCTCACCCCCGAGGCGCTCGGCTACATCGTGCCCAGCGCCGGCAGCGGCGCCACCGCCCGGGCCAACCGGGAGGCGTTCGACCGGCACCGCATCGTGCCGCGCATGCTGCGCGGCGTCGACTGGCAGCGCGACCTGTCGGCCGACCTGCTCGGCACCCGGATGCCGGCGCCGGTGATGATCGCGCCCATGGGCGTGCAGACGCTGGCGCACCAGGAGGGCGAACTGGCCACCGTGCGCGCCGCCGCCGCGCTCGGCCTGACGTACGTGCACTCCACCGCCGCCGCGCACTCCTTCGAGCAGGTGGCCGAGGCCGGCGGCGACGCGCCCCGCTGGTACCAGCTCTACTGGCCCACCGACCAGGACGTGTGCGTCAGCTTCCTGAGCCGGGCCAAGGCGGCCGGCTTCTCGGTGCTGATGCTCACGCTGGACACGACGCTGCTCGGCTGGCGTCCGGCCGACCTCGACCGAGGGTTCCTGCCGTTCCTGACCGGCACCGGGCTGGCCAACTACCTGACCGACCCGAACTTCGCCGGCGTCGACAACCCGGTGCCGCACTGGGCGCAGATGTTCCCCAACCCCGGCCTGAGCTGGGACGACCTGCCGTTCCTGCGCGAACACTGGGACGGGCCGATCGTGCTCAAGGGCATCGTCGGCGTCGAGGACGCCCGGCTCGCCGCCGAACACGGCATGGACGGCATCGTCGTCTCCAACCACGGCGGCCGGCAGGTGGACGGCGCCGTCGGCGCGCTCGACGCGCTCCCCGCCATCGCCGAGGCCGTCGGCGACCGGCTGACCGTGCTGTTCGACTCGGGCGTGCGCACCGGCGCCGACGTGGTCAAGGCACTCGCGCTGGGCGCCCGCGCCGTCATGATCGGCCGCCCCGTCCTGTACGGGCTCGCCCTCGGCGGCCAGGCCGGCGTGGAGCACGTATTGCGCTGCCTGCTGGGCGAGCTGGACATCACCCTCGCCCTGTCCGGCCACTCCAGCCCGGCCGAACTCGGCCCGGGAGCATTGGCGAGCCGTTAGCCCGTTCGGATGGTGTCCGCCCCACTTTGCCGGTTCATCACCGGACTGTCGGTGAGCTCCGGTACATTCCCGGTTCGTTGATCACCTGCGGGCTCGCCGAAGCCCGTGGATGCCGTCTGCCTGGAGGGTGGAAATCATTGGACGCGGACAAACCCGCGTGGGAGCGACGCAGCGTGGTGCCGGTGGTGCCGCCCGTCCAGCCGCGCAAGCTGGCGAAGGTGCCCTTCGTCGAGCTGGCCGACGGACGGCTGCAGGGGGTCGTGTCGAGCGGATCCGACATCGCGCGGGTCTACGTCTCGTCGATCGCCGCGGGCACCCATGACTTCGACTGCAGCACCAACAACAACCGGCCGTGCGGCGGCCTGTACGGCTCGCCGTGCAAGCACCTGTACGCGCTGGCCGACGAGGCCGTGGTGCAGTACGGGCTGGACCGGGTCGCGCGTTACCTGCGGGTCGAGGTGCCCGCGGGCGGCAGCCTGATCAGGAGCATCAGCGGCTCGCCGGTGCGCACGCCGGCCGCCGTGGTGTTCAGCAGGTTCCTGCGGCACCTGGCCTACCTGGAGGTGCCCGACAGCAACGCGCCGCTGGCCGAGCTGCACTGGTTCCCGTCCACGCGGGCGGTGGGCTGATGCTCGACGTACAGCTCGCGGAGTTGACCGGCGGCGAACCCGACGGTGCCGGCGCGGCGCTCGACCTGGTGGAGGGGTTCGACGAGGCGCTGGCGCACGGGTTCGCCAGGCTGGGCGAGGAGCGCGTCGCCGCGCTGGCCGGGCTGGCCGGGGCGCTGGCGGCCAGCCCGCTCGGCGACCGCATGGGCGAGGCGGTGGAGAAGGTGAGCGCCGGCTCGATCGGCGACGAGCACCTGGCGGCGCTGGCCGGCGGCCGGGCCGCCGTGCTGGGCGCGGTGCACGACGCCCTGCTCGGCCGCTTCGACGGCGCGCTCGGCCGCGCCCGCGCGACCTGGCCCCAGACCGATGGAGAGCCCGCTGCGGACGTGCCGGGCGGGCTGCTCGCCGGCTGCCGCGGCTGGCTGCGGGAACTGGCCATCACCGGATGGCGCGGCGTCGACCACGACCTGGTCTCCGCCGTCGACCAGACGATCGAGGCCATGCTGGCCGTGCCCGCGCTGCGCGGCCTGGCGGTGCTGCTCGACGGCCTGGCCGCCGAACTGCGTGCCTCCTGCCCGATCGCCACCATGGAATACCTGCCGGTCCGGCGCTGGGCCGACCTGTGGACGCGGGCCATGCTGCTGGCGCAGTCCGGCCCGTGGGGCGAGGGCGCCGAGGAGGTGTCGGGGCGGCTGCTGCCGCTGGCCGTCGACGTGCACGAGCACGCCACCGTGTTCCGGGTGCAGGTGCACGCGCTGCTGGAGCCGTCCGACGGATCGCCGTCCCGGCTGGTCAGGACGAGCGTGGCCGCGGCCAAGGTCGACACGATCGTCGGCACGTCGGTGTGGCGGCTGATGACCGGCCACCCGGTGCTCATGGCCGCGCTGGCCGGGCATCGCGGCCTGGAGATCACCGGCATGACGCTGCTGGCCGGCGGCGACCTGCTGTGGCGCGAGGACCAGGCCGCCGCGGGGGAGCCCGCCGACCCGTTCGCCACCGCCCGGGTGCAGCTCGCCGGCGCGGTCGCGCCCGCCGTCCCGCCGCTCGACCGGCACCCGGTGCGCATCGCCGAGCCCGTCCTGCTGGAGGGATACACCGTCAAGGACGACGTGCTCGACCTGGGCGGCGGCACGCTGGCGCTCGATCTGGGCCGGCTGCCCGCCGGCGGGCCGCTGACCGCGGAGCTGGTGTCGGCGTCCACCGCGATGCTCGGCCTGGCCCGCTGGGACGCCGGCCGCTGGCTGGTGCAGCCGGTGGCCGTGCAGGCCACGGTGAAGAAGAAGCCGGTCGTCGCGCACAATGGCGACTGGGCGCTCGGCCCCACCGACCCCAAGGCCGTCAAGGCCGAGGCCAGGGCCGGTGACGTGGTCGCGGTGCTGCGAGAGCGGGCAGGGCGGTTGTTGCGCAGATGACCGAGACCCCGACCCCCGCCGAAGCCGTGGAGCTGAGCGGCGCCGACGAGACGCGCCGCCAGGTCCTGTACTGGCGGCTGCTGTCGCGCCTGTTCGGCTCCGACGAGCAGCCGACGCTGGAGACCGCCAGCGTCGCCATCGTCGACGACCTCGGCCTGCCGCCCGCCCTGCTCGACCCCGGCGTCTCGGTCGACACTCTGGTCCAGCGCTTCCCCGACCTGGGCGCCGAGCTGGAGAACCTGATGGCCGAGCGCGAGCACGACCAGGGCGACGAGGTACGCCGCGCCGCCCTGGTCTCCAAGCTCCTGCTCAACGTCTTC
Organism: Nonomuraea antri; assembly: GCF_013283785.1. GTDB lineage: Bacteria > Actinomycetota > Actinomycetes > Streptosporangiales > Streptosporangiaceae > Nonomuraea > Nonomuraea antri. Next base: position 26,055 of record NZ_JABCPZ010000128.1, on the reverse strand, counting down.
TCCACCGGCGCCGGCAACGTCACCGCCGGCGACCTGGCCAGGTGGAAGCAGGACGCCGCCTGGTTCGAGAAGGGCATGGGCTGCGAGCCGGGCGGGCTGCGGCACACCGTCGGCAACGAGGAACTGGCCGCGGTGCTGGCCGGGCTCGAAGGCGACCTGGTCAAGCGCATGCGCCTGCGCGAGGTGCTCGCCGACCCGAACCTGGCCAGGCAGCTCACCCCGAGCATGTCGCTGATCGAGCAGCTCTTGCACGACAAGTCGAACCTGTCGGGCGTCGCGCTGGCCAATGCCAAAGCGCTCATCCGCAGGTTCGTGGACGAGGTCGCCCAGGTCCTGCGTACCCAGGTGGAGAAGAGCACGGTCGGCGCGATCGACAGGTCGGTGCCGCCGAAGCGGGTCTTCCGCAACCTCGACCTGGACCGGACGATCTGGAAGAACCTCACCAACTGGAACCAGGACGACCAGCGGCTCTACGTCGACAAGCTCTTCTACCGCCACACCGCCCGCCGCACCACCCCGGCCCGGTTGATCGTGGTGGTCGACCAGTCCGGCTCGATGGTCGACGCGATGGTGAACTGCACCATCCTGGCCTCGATCTTCGCCGGCCTGCCCAAGGTGGACGTGCACCTGGTCGCCTACGACACCCGGGCGCTCGACCTGACCCCGTGGGTGCACGACCCGTTCGAGGTGCTGCTGCGCACGACGCTGGGCGGCGGCACGAACGGCACCGTCGCGATGGCCCTGGCCAAGCCGAAGATCGCCGATCCGCGCAACACCGTGCTGGTGTGGATCTCCGACTTCTACGACAACCGCTCGCTCATCACCGACTTCGAGTCGGTGCACCGCTCGGGGGTGAAGTTCATCCCCGTCGGCTCGGTCAACAGCTCCGGCTACGCGAGCGTCGACCCCTGGTTCAGGCAGAAGCTCAAGGCCCTGGGCACGCCGGTGATCTCCGGCCACATCAACAAGCTCGTCACCGAGCTCAAGAACTTCCTCATCTAGGAGAACCACCCTTATGACCGACATGCTGCGCGCCCCCGCCGAGGTGAAGTTCGCCGAGGAACTCGACTGGCTGGAGTCGATCGACGACGGCGCCAAGCCGTTCTCGTGGCGGCTCAGCCCCAAGATGGTGCGCCTGTTCATCCTCGGCTCCGAGCGCTCCGACGGCCTCGACCGGGAGATCCCGCAGAAGTGGTTCGGCGACCGGAGCTTCGTCGAGCGGAGCATCGTGACGCTCGCCTCCGACCGCGGCCTGCTGCTGATCGGCGACCCGGGCACCGGCAAGAGCTGGCTGGCCGAGCTGCTGTCCGCGGCCATCTGCCGCAACTCGACGCTCGTCGTGCAGGGCACCGCCGGCACCACGGAAGACCACATCAAGTACTCGTGGAACGTGTCCATGGTGATCGCCAAGGGTCAGTCGCGCGAGTCGATGATCCCCTCGCCCATCATGACCGCCATGGAGCAGGGCGTGGTCGGCCGCTTCGAGGAGCTGACCCGCTCCACCAGCGACGTGCAGGACGCGCTGATCTCCATCCTGTCCGAGAAGTACGTGTCGATCCCCGAGCTGGACGACGACAACATCGTCTTCGCCAAGCCGGGATTCTCCATCATCGCCACCGCCAACAGCCGCGACCGGGGCGTCAACGACCTGTCGTCGGCGTTGAAGCGGCGGTTCAACTTCGTCAAGATCCCGGTGGTCACCAGCAAGAAGAGCGAGGCGGAGATCGTCCGCTTCCGTACCGAGGAGCTGCTGCGCAGGCACAGCATCGAGCTGGACGTGCCGCCGACCCTGCTGGACATCCTGCTGCAGAGCTTCGCCGACCTGCGCGCCGCGGCCGCCTCGGCCACCAGCGACGACGAGAAGCTGGAGTCTGCGCTGTCCACCGCCGAGCAGATCGGCGTGCTGGAGGACGCCATCCTGCACAGCAACTTCTTCGGCGACCGCACGCTGCGCGCGCAGACGCTGGCCGGTTCGCTGGTCGGCTCGCTGGCCCGGCGCACCCCCGAGGACCTGGCCATCCTGAACAAGTACTGGCACGGCGTCATCGAGCCGCGCAGCAAGAAGGACGGCGGCCCCTGGACCGAGTTCCTCGAGGGCGGCCGCCAGGCGATCTCCACCCTGTCATGAGCGAAACCACCCAGGCACCCGCCGCCGAGGTAGCCGCGGCCGGCGCGTTCGGTTCGCTGCGCGAGCAGCTGCTCGACGCCGCCCAGACGTTCGCCGGCCCGCCGGACGCGCTGGCGGGCATCCTGTCCGGCCTGGTCGACGACGTGGACCGGGCGCTGCGCGAGCCGCTGGAGATCTTCCCGGTCTGCCACCACTCGCCCGCCTCCGGGCTGGCGATGGTGCGGCGGCTGCGCGAGAAGCAGCCCAAGGTCGTCTACCTGGAGCTCTGCGAGGACCTGCAGCCGCTGCTGACCGAGCTGCGCAACTGCCGCCTGCCGGTGGCGCTGCAGGCGTTCGCCACCGACCTCGACGGCTTCCCGCCGGACTCCGGGCCGCTCAGCGTGGTCGCGCCGATCACCGAGGCGTCGGCGGAGTACCAGGCCATCGCGTACGCGCTGGAGACGCCGGGCGTCGAGCTGGTGCTGGTCGACCGCTCGTCCGACCACGTGTTCCAGTGGCTGGAGCGCGAGCCGCGGCCCGAGCGCAAGGACGAGGAGTCCGGCCTGCACGGCGACGCGGTCGGCATCGAGATCGGCGACCTGCGCCCCGGCTTCGCCGAGCTGGAGGAGCACCTGCTGCACCACGGCAAGGTCAGGCACTGGTCGGAGTGGTGGGACCAGTACGTCGAGCAGCCGCTGTCCGGCGCGGACTACGACACTTACCGGCAGGTCATGGTCCTGATCGGCAGCCTGTTCCGCCGGCTGCGGTCGAGCGGCGACCAGCGCCACGACCGCGACGAGGAACGAGAGCGCTACATGTGGACCAGGATGCGCGAGCACCTGGCCGCCTCCGGCGCCGACCCGGCCGACTGCCTGTACGTGTGCGGCGCCTTCCACGCCGCCAGCCACGTGGAGCAGTTCGGCCTCGACTCCACCGCCGGCTACGAGATCAGCCCGCGCACCGGGACGCGCTGGCTGTACGGGCTCATCCCGTCCAGCCACTCGGCCATCGAGGCGCAGTTCGGGCTGGCCTCGGGCTCGGTCTCGATCGCCGCGGCGACCTGGACCAAGGCGGTCTCCCGCGACGGGCTGAGCCCGTTCCAGCTGGCCGGGCAGAAGGGCGCGCGCAAGCGCAAGGCCAAGGCCGTCGCGCCGGTCGCCCGCGGACCGGTCACCGACCGGCTGTCGGGATTCCTGGCCACGCCGCCCGACCCCGACGGCCTGGACGAGGCGGAGCTGCGCGAGTGGAGCGTCGACATCGTCCGGCTGGCCAGGCGCAACGGCTACCTGGCCAGCACCGCCGACGCGATCGCCGTGTTCGAGACCTCGATCCTGCTGGCCGGAATGCGCAACCGGGCCAGGCCGACGCCGTACGACTTCCAGGACGCGGCCGTCACCTGCATCGAGAAGGACACCGTCCCGGGACGGCGCGACGTGCGCAGGCTCTGCGAGATCCTGCTCGGCGGCGACAGGATCGGCGAGGTCGGCTACGACGCGATGCCGCCGCTGGCCCGCGACGTCTACGACCGGCTCGCGCCGCTCGGGCTGGACCTGGAGAAACGCACCATCCAGCGGGCCCTGATCGACCTGAACGCCAACCCCGAGCTGATCCCCTGCTCCGACCTGCTGTGGATGCTGCGTTACCTGCTGCCGTCCGAGGCGGTGCGGCCCATCATGGGCGAGCGCGGGCTGGGGGAGCGCTCGATCCAGGAGAGCTGGGACCTGGCGTTCGGCAAGTACCAGCGCTCCGTCATCGAGCTCGGCTACGAGGGCGTCACCATCGAGCAGGTGCTGGAGCAGCGGCTGCGGCGCGCGGTCTGGGACGAGAAGGCGACCGCCGCGACCGCGCTGGCCGCCGTCGAGGACGCGGTGGTGTTCCTGGGCAGCCGGCGCTTCGCCGACGAGCTGGGCGCGCGAGCCGTCGAGCTGCTGGCCGCCGAGCGGAGCGTGGACGAAGCGCCCGAGGTGCTGCGCAGGATCCGGCGGCTGCTCGGGCACTACCGGGCCGCCGAGCCGGTGCTGCCGGCCTGGTGCGAGTCGTTCGTGACGACCGGGTACGCGCACTACTGCACGCTGCTGCCGACGGCGTTCGCGGCCGACGACACCGGCGTGCGGCAGGTCGCGGCCATGCTCGGGTTCCTGTTCACGATGGAGGGCCTGGCCCTGTCGCTCGGCTGTGACAGGGCGCAGCTGGAGCTGGCCGTCCGGCAGTCGCACCCCGAGGCGCCGGCCAAGGTGGCGCTGCTGTGGGGCGCGCAGTCGCAGCTCGGCGTGCTGCCGCTGGCCGAGCTGCGGGCCCGCTGCGACGACCTGCTCGGCAACCCGCTGGTGGTGCCGTCGTTCCCGCACTACATCACCGGGTTCGTGCAGGCCATGGAGCCCGCGCCGGGGCTGGCCGGGTTCGTGGTGGAGGTGATCTCCAAGGCGTTCGGGCGGCTGCCCGACACGGTGCTGCTGCCGTGGCTGCCCAAGCTGATCACCACGCTGCGCGACCAGGCCGGTGAGCTGATGCCGGTGCTGGTCCGCGAGGCGGGCCGGACGTTCCCCGGCGGGCTGGCCGCCGTGGACTCCTGGACGCCGCCGTGGCTGGCCGCGCCCAGGGCCGCGGCGGGCACGCCGGCGCCGGTGGCCGCGGGTCCGGTGCCCGAGCTGCTGCTCGCGCACCCGGCGGCCTGCGACGCGGTGGCGGGCCTGCTCGGCATCACCGGCGAGTGGCGGGCCACGGGCGGCGCGCCCGGCGGGGCGCACCCGGAGGTGGCGGCGCTGCTCACCGAGCACCCGGACGCGGCCCTGGCCGTAGCGGCCCTGCTCGCCTGAGCGTCTCCCGGAAGGCGGCCCTGCTCGCCTGAGCCGACCGGTGGGCCGGCCCATCCCGATGGTCCGGCCCATCCGGGAGGGGCGGCGTTCCCCGGAGCGCCGCCCCTTCGTGCACCTGCACGACGGGAGATCAGGGGGCCGGTCGGGTCTCCACCGCCTCGCCCGCCAGTTCGGCGGCGGCGCGCCGGTCCAGGCGGCCGTCCGCGACGACGGTGACGACGCGCCTCGACAACGTCCGGGTCACCGGGAGCGGCCGGTCCCAGGCCAGCGCCGGGCCCACGCCCGGGTACTCGGCCACCCGGACGAACCACGGATCGACCGCGCCCGCCTGCGCGAAGACCAGGCTCCACGCGTCGCTCACCAGCGCCAGCCAGGGCGTGGTGCTGCCGTGCACGTCCTGCTCGCCCTCGGCCTCGCCGGTGAAGACGGCCAGGTTCGCCGACCGCGCGGGCGCGCGCCAGAAGAAGCCGCCGTACCCGGCGCCCGGCCTTCCCTTGCAGGCCGAGCTCCTGATCTCCAGCGGTTGCGGCACGGTCAGGGTGAAGCCGAAGTCCAGCGCCCAGCCGGGGCCCAGGGGCCGGGCGAGCACCGTCCTGCGTTCGGTGGCGACGGTGGCGCCGTCCGGGCCGAGCCAGGTCAGCGACTGCGCGAACCCGCCGTCCAGCTCCTCGAACGCGTCGTGCCGCTGGCGGCCGTGGTCGTCCAGCCAGGTCGGGCCGCGGTCGCGGACGAAGGTCCGGCCGCCCCAGAAGTTCGTGCCGCCGACGTCCGCGACGGCCAGGCCGACTCCCAGATGGTGCACGTGGTCGGCGGGCCGGAACTCGCTCACCTCCGTGCCGCCCAGCGTGCGCACCGGATGCAGGTACGGCCGCGGCGCGTCGGTCGCGGGCAGGTCGGGCCGCCAGACGTAGGAGGCCACTGGCGTGCCCGACACGCGCAGCTCCCTGGACCGCGCCCACGGCACGTCCAGCTCGGAGAACAGCGCCAGGCGCGCGGCGCTGCGCTCGGTCAGCTCCCTGACGCCAGGCACCTCCCTCCGGTCCCGATGCACGATCTGGTGCTCGCCGGGGATCGGCAGCGGATCGGGCGCGAGCCGCACCGCCTCCAGCACCCGCATGAACGCGCCGGTGCGCGACAGCGGCACGAGCAGCTCCGCGCCGTTCGTCACGTGCTCGACCAGGTTCTCCAGCAGGTTCGCCCGGGGGTGGGCGGTCCCGTCGAGCTCGTCGGTGGTGTAGGTGTACCTGGCCGTGCCCGCCGAGCCGTGCACGATCAGGTACGGCTCGCTGCGCCCCGTCGCGCACAACGTCACCGCCACCGTGATCACCCGGCCGCCGGCCAGGCGGATCCTGGCCGACGCGGTGTCGTCGGACTCGATCGGGTTGGCGTGGAACAGCTCCAGCTCCACCGACGCCACGGCGTCGCCCGCCTCGGCCCCGGCGACCGCCAGCGCGGTGGCGACCGCGTGCGCGAACGGGTTGGTCAGCGCGCCGTCCACCACGTCGCGGCCGTTCAGCCGGCGCCGGCCGGCCCAGGGCGACCTGGTGAAGTAGCCGGCCGGACGCTCCCACGCCCCGGCCACGCCGATGCCGCGCACCTCGCCCAGCGCCCCGGCGGCGATCCGCGCGCGCAGCTCGGGGATCGCCGCCGAGCCGAGGCTCTGGAAGCCGACCTGGCAGGCCAGCCCGGTCTCCGCGACGGCCGCGGCGATGCGCTCGTACTCGGCCAGCGACGCCGCCGGCGGCTTCTCCAGCAGCAGGTGCGAGCCCGCGCGCAACGCCGCCACGGCCAGGTCGGCATGGGTGTCGATGGGCGTGCACAGGATGGTCACCTGTGCCCCGGTGCGCTGGATGAGCTCCGCCAGCCCGTCGGGGCCGGCCTGCTCGGGCGTGCCCAGCCCGGCCAGCGTGCCCGCGTCCACCGGCCGCACGTCGCAGACGCCGCTTAGCTCCACCAGCCCGCGCGCGGCCAGGCCGCGCAGGTTCTCCAGGTGCGAGCGGCCGTGCCCGTACGCGCCCGCGAGCACCACCCTGGTCACGTCGCCCACGTCAGCCCCAGCCCCGGACGCCCGGCAGAACGCAGCTCGGCCCCCTCGACCCGCACCGGGTACGGCTCGGCCAGCAGCCCCAGGTCCGCCAGCGACGCGTCCTCCACCAGCTCCACCATGGCCGGATGAGGCAGCGCCAGCGCGAGCTGCCCCGACACCTCCGTCAGCAGATGCGGGTAGACCGGCACGTCGAAGGCCCTGGCCAGCTCGGCGATGCGGAGGAACGGGGTGATCCCGCCGACCCTGACCACGTTCGGCTGAACCACGTCGCACGCCCCCGCCACCAGCAGGTCGCGGAAGCCGTGCGTGGTGTAGACGTTCTCGCCGACCGCCACCGGCACGCCGACGCCGCGCCGCAGCTCCGCCAGCGCGGGCAGGTCGTCGGCCGGCAGCGGCTCCTCGATCCAGCACAGGTCGTACGGCTCCAGCGCGGCCAGCGCCCGCCTGGCCCGGTGCAGGTCCCAGCGCTGGTTGGCGTCGACCATCAGCAGCGTGTCCGGCCCGACGACCTCGCGGACGGCCGCCACCCGCTCGACGTCCTCGCCCAGGTCCGGCCGGCCCACCTTGATCTTGACCGCCGGGAACCCGGCCGCCTTCCAGCGGCCGGCCTGCGCGATCAGCTCGTCCAGCGGGTAGTGCAGGTTGACGCCGCTGCCGTAGACCGGGACGGAAGCCCGGCGCGGCCCGAGCACGTCGGCCAGCGGACGTTCGCCGCAGCGCAGGTCCCACAGCGCCAGGTCCACCCCGGCCAGCGCGATCGTGGTCAGGCCGCCGCGCCCGGCCTCGTCCAGGTGCTTCGACAGCCGGTCCCACACCAGCTCGGGATGGGCGGGCAGGCCGATCAGCGCGTCGCGGACGTCGTGGTCGAGCAGCGCACGCACCGCGTGCGCGCCGATCTGCGGCGTCCAGGAGAAGCCGGTGCCGGCGCGGCCGTCCGACAGCGTCACCTCGCAGACGATCACGTGGTTGGCCGGCACGTCCGGACCCCACGGCCGGCGCAGCGGCGCGGTGCGCAGGCTCGTGCGTAAGTCCTTGACCACGCTCATGCCGACACCAGCGCGAGCCCGGTCTTGATGAGCGTGTCGAGCTCGGCCAAGTGCTCGGGCGCCGGGTCGGCCAGCGGCGCGCGGACCGGCCCCACGTTCGTGCCGCGCAGCCGCAGCCCGGCCTTGACCAGCGAGACCGCGTACCCGGGCGCCTTGCTGCGCAGCTCGACCAGCGGGGCGTAGAACTCGGTCAGCAGCCGCTCGTCGCCGTTGAAGTAGGCCAGCGCGATCTCCGGGGCGAAGGCGAACACCGCCGAGGAGTACAGCTCCACGCCCAGCGCCCGGTAGGCGGGCATGGTCAGCTCGGCCGTGGGCAGCCCGTTGAAGAAGGTGAAGTCCGGGCCGATCTCGCGCCGCACCGCCAGCACCGTGCGCTGCATCCGGTCCACGTCGCCGAGCCCGTCCTTCAGGCCGATCACGCCGGGCACCCGGGCCAGCTCCACCACGGTCGCCGGGTCGAGCACCAAGGAGCCACGCTGATAGATGATCACCGGCAGCTCGGCGGCGATCGCGCGCGCGTACGCCACGAAACCCGCCGCGGTGCCCTGCGTGAGGTAGGGCGGCATGAGCAGCAACCCGTCCGCGCCGGCCGCGCGGGCGGCGCGGGCCTGCTCGAGCGCGGCGCCGAGCGGGCCGCCCGCCCCGGCGAGCACCGGCACCCGGCCCTCGGCCGCCTTGACCGCCACCCGGACCGCGCGCGCGTGCTCGTCCTGCGACAACGCGGAGAACTCGCCGGTGCCGCAGGCCACGAACACGCCGCCGGGGCCGTGCGCCACGCCGTGCCGCACGTGCTCGGCGAGCACGTCCTCGGCCAGCTCGCCGGCCTCGTCGAACGGGGTCACGGGGAAGAACAGCACACCGCTGAGATTCATGATCAGTACTCCCTGAGCTCGGTACGCCAGCTGCGCTTGGCCTGCCAGCCGAGCAGCCGCTCGGCCTTGGCTGAAGAGAATGCGGGGGTGGTGCCGGTGAGCGCGCCGGCCAGGCCCGCGGTCGAGGGGATGACCCGCGGCAGCAGCTCCGCCAGCGGCTCCCTGGCCAGCGCGTCGGCCGCGCCGGCGAAGAAGACCTCGCCGTTGGGCAGGCCGGGCAGCCGGTCGAGCAGGGTGATCAGCAGCTCGGCCGCGTCACGGGCGTCGATGTAGTTGAACAGTGAGACCCCGGCGATGTCCGGCCGGTCCAGCCGCTCGGTCACCGTGTGCCCGGACTGGGTCGGCGCGCCCTCCCACTCCTCCGGCGCGATCACGAAGCACGGCCGCACCGCGGCCATCCTGGTCGTCTCGGATGCGCGGGCGTAGGAGCGCATGGTCTCCTCGGCCACCAGCTTGGACAGGCTGTAGGCGTTCCACGGCTCGGCCGGGTGCTCCTCGTCGATGGCCAGGTAGGCGGGCCGCCAGCCGCCGGGCGAGCCGTAGCCGATGACGGTCGGGCTGCTGGCCACGATCAGCTTGCCCACGCCCAGCGCGACAGCCGCGTCGCACACGTTGAACGCCAGTTGCGTGTTGGTGCGGAAGGTCACCTGGTCGCTGCGGCTGAACGGGGTGGCGATGGCGGCCAGGTGCACCACGGCGTCGGGCCGGAAACGCGCGATCACCTCGTACGCCTCGCCGAGGTCGGTCAGGTCGGCGGGGAGACTGGCGGCGGCGTCGGCCGGGGTGCCCTCCGCCCTGTCCACGCCGATCACCTCGTGGCCTGCCGCGGCGAGCGCGGACACGACACTGCGCCCGAGGCGGCCGGCGCTCCCGGTGACAAGAGTTCTGCTCACGGGTTGTCTTTCCCTTCTGGCAGTCGCGAGCCTGCTCGGACTGCAACCAGTTGCACCCAAACCCTGGAGGTTGTCGGCTGGTTTCGTCAAGAGCAGGTTTGGCGGCACTGCTTTGACCTGCTAAGACACCGATGGGCTCAGGTGGGCGCACGGCCGGGAGGGCTGGTTCGGGTGCAACCGTTTGCGTTACAGTCGCGGCACTGCACGCGTTCAAGAGAGCGAGTTCATCGTGAGTTTCGGCACCACCCCCGCGGGGGAACGCGTCGACCGGTACGTCCTGAGCAACGGCCGGATGCGCGTCTCGACCCTGACCCTGGGCGCGATCGTCCAGTCCGTCGAGCTGCCCGACGGCGCCGACGTCGTGCTCGGCCTGCCCACCGTGGCCGACTACCTGACCCGCAGCCGCTACTTCGGCGCCGTCGTCGGCAGGTACGGCAACCGCATCGCCGCCGGCACGTTCACGCTCGACGGCGTCACGTACCGGCTGCCGCTCAACAACAACGGGCACAGCCTGCACGGCGGCGAGACCGGCTTCGACAAGCGGGTCTGGCGGGCCGAGCCGGACGGCGAGCGCGCCGTGCGGCTCACCCACGTCAGCAAGGACGGCGAGGAGGGCTACCCCGGCACGCTCACCGCCGAGGTCACCTACACCCTCGACGAGGACGACGGCCTGAGCATCGGCTACCGCGCCACCACCGACGCCCCGACCGTGCTCAACCTGACCAACCACTCCTACTTCAACCTGGCGGGCGGCGCCCGTGACGTGCGCGGGCACGTGGTGACCATCGAGGCCGACCACTACCTGCCGGTGGACGAAGGGAAGATCCCGCTGCCCGGGGCGCCGGCGGCGGTGGCCGGCACGCCGTACGACTTCACCGGCCCGGCGGCGGTGGGCGAGCGCCTGGACGGCTGCTACGACCACTGCTACGCGCTGCGCCCCGGCGGCCGGATCAGGGTGGCCGAGCCGGTCAGCGGCCGCTCGATGGAGGTGACCACGACCGAGCCCGGCGTGCAGTTCTACACCGGGCACATGCTGGACGGCGTCGCCACCCCGTACGGCAGGTTCGCCGGGCTGTGCCTGGAGACCCAGCGCTTCCCCGACGCGCCCAACCGGCCGGACTTCCCGTCGGCGGTGCTCCGGCCGGGCGAGGAGCACGTGTCGTCGACGACCTATCGATTCGACTACAACCGCTTGTAACAACTCGCCGCATGCCGCAGGATTATTTGCCAGAGCGACATCCAGCGCTAACGCCGCTACCTGCGTGAATGCTGTGATCGATATATCGGTAACGCCGAGGTAACGCCTGCAAAGGGTTGACGTAACTTTCTCCGGCGCTATAGGAAAGCGCCATCCCACTCACGTCACACCGGGAGGTCCCGTGATGACGACTGATTCCAGAAATGTCAGGATCCGATCCGTTCAGGGGCATCCACCGTGGTCGATTCGCTGTCGTTGAAGCCTGCGCCCCCCGCGAAGGCTCTCGTCCCAGGCGGGAGCGCTCCCAAGCCTGTCAACCGCTCGCGCCGCGAGGCGTTGACGGCCTACGTGTTCCTCGCGCCGTGGTTCGTCGGCCTGTTCCTGATCACCATCGGGCCCATCATCGCCTCGCTCTACCTGTCCTTCACCGACTACAGCCTGCTCGAAGAGGCCAAGTGGGTCGGGCTGGACAACTACGTGACCATGTTCACCGAGGACCCCAGATTCTGGTCCTCGCTCAAGGTCACCACGATCTACGTGGTCGTCTCCGTGCCGCTGCAACTCGCCTTCGCCCTCGCGCTGGCCCTGCTGCTGGACCGGGGACTGCGCGGGCTGACGTTCTACCGCTCGATCTACTACCTGCCCTCGCTGCTGGGCGGCAGCGTCGCGATCGCCATCCTGTGGCGCAAGATCTTCGGCGCGGACGGGCTGGTCAACGGCATTCTCGGGCTCGTCGGCATCGAGGGCTCCAGCTACGTCAACGACCCGGACACCGCGCTGGGCACGCTGATCCTGCTGCACGTCTGGACGTTCGGCGCGCCGATGGTCATCTTCCTGGCCGGCCTGCGGCAGATCCCGCGCAGCTACTACGAGGCCGCGGCGGTGGACGGCGCCAGCCCGGTCAAGCAGTTCCGCTCGATCACGCTGCCGCTGCTCACCCCGATCATCTTCTTCAACCTCGTACTCGAAGTGATCAAGTCGTTCCAGTCGTTCACCCAGTCGTTCATCGTCAGCAACGGCTCGGGCGGGCCCAACGACTCCACCCTCTTCTACACGCTCTACCTCTACATCAACGGGTTCAAAGAGTACGAGATGGGCTACGCCGCCGCGCTGGCCTGGGTGCTCGTGCTCATCATCGCCGGTCTGACCGGGGTCAACTTCCTCGCGTCCAAGTATTGGGTCTTCTATGGCGACGACAGTAAGTAGGCGAAACCCGGTGCTCTACCGGCGGCGCGTCAGCCGGGGCGCCAAGCACCTGATGCTGATCGGGTTCGGCCTGGTCATGCTCTACCCGCTGCTGTGGATGATCTCCAGCGCGCTCAAGCCGGAAGAGCTGATCTTCCGCGAGCCCGGACTGATCCCCAGCGAGCTCACGCTGGAGAACTTCACCGAGGGCTGGACCGCGCTGGCCCACCCCTTCGGCTACTACCTGTGGAACTCCGCGGTGATCACCGGCCTGTCGGTGGTCGGCAACCTGGCCGCCTGCTCGCTGGCCGCCTACGCCTTCGCCCGGCTGAACTTCCCGCTCAAGAAGCTCTGGTTCGCCCTCATGCTCGGCACGATCATGCTGCCGCTGCACGTGGTGATCGTGCCGCAGTACATCATGTTCTCCCAGCTCGACATGATCAACACGATCTGGCCGCTGATCCTGCCCAAGTTCCTGGCCCACGACTCGTTCTTCATCTTCCTGATGGTGCAGTTCATCAGGACGCTGCCGCGCGAGCTGGACGAGGCCGCCTCCATCGACGGAGCCGGCTACTGGCGCACGTTCTTCCGCGTGATCCTGCCGCTGTGCATGCCGGCGCTGGCCACCACCGCGATCTTCACGTTCATCTGGACCTGGAACGACTTCTTCAGCCAGCTCATCTACCTCAACAATCCCGACAACTTCACCGCCCCGGTCGCCCTGCGCACCTTCCTCGACTCCGGCGGCGAGTCGTCGTGGGGCTCGATGTTCGCCATGTCGCTCATCGCGCTCGCCCCGATCTTCGGGTTCTTCCTGGCCGGACAGAAGTACCTGATCCGCGGTGTCGCCACCACGGGTCTCAAATAACACCCCCCACCAACACCTGAGGAAGGGACGCCGAGATGCGCTCTTTCAAGACCATGGCCCTGCTCACGGCCGCCGCGCTGGCCCTGACCGCCTGCGGCTCCGGCGGCGGCGGCGAAGCCGCTGACGGCAAGGTCAAGCTGCGCTTTTCCTACTGGGGCAGCGACTCGCGGCAGAAGCTGACCGAGCAGGTCATCGCCGCGTTCGAGAAGAAGAACCCGACCATCGACGTCGTCGGCGAGTTCTCCGACTGGCCCAGCTACTACGAGTCGCTGGCCACCAAGGTCGCCGCGAACGACGCCCCCGACGTCATGACCATCGAGATCCGCGGCCTGGCCGAGTACGCCGGGCGCAACGCGCTCGCCGACCTGTCGGGCAAGGTCAACACCGCGGACCTCGACCAGGCTGTGCTGGCCGTCGGCCAGATCGACGGCAAGCAGTACGCCATCCCCAGCGGCGTCAACGTCTTCTCGATGATGGCCAACAAGGCGCTCATCGAGAAGGCCGGGCAGAAGATGCCCGACGACAAGACCTGGACCTGGGAGGAGTACATGGACCTCTCGGCCAAGATCACCGCGGCCGGCGACGGCACGGTCTACGGCACCGAGTACAACTTCAACCCCGCCAACCTGACGGTCTTCGCCGCCCAGCGCGGCGAGAAGATCTACGACGGCGGCAAGGTCGGCTTCACCCCCGACACGCTCAAGGCCTGGTGGGCCACCTTCTCCAAGCTCGCCCAGACCAAGGGCTCGCCCGACGCGGCGAAGATGAACGAGCTCATCGCCGCCAGCGTGGAGCAGTCGCTGATCGCCACCAACAAGGGCGCGTTCGGCAGCTGGTGGAGCAACCAGCTCGGCACCATGGCCAAGGCGTCCGGCTCTGAGCTGACCCTGCTGCGCCTGCCCAAGTCCGAGGCGTCCGGCGGCTCCGGCATGTTCCTGCAGCCCGCCATGTTCTGGACGGCCTCCGCCAAGAGCAAGAGTCCGGCCGAGGCGCAGAAGTTCATCGACTTCCTGCTCAACGACGCCGAGGCGGGCGGCCTGCTGCTCAGCGACCGCGGCCTGCCGATCAACGGCAAGGTGCTGGCCGCCGTCAAGGACAAGCTGCCCCCGGCCGACCAGCAGACGCTCACCTTCATCGAGTCGGTCAAGAGCGAGCTCACGCCGGTGATCGTCCCGCCGAAGGGCGGCTCGAAGATGGAGGACATCATCAAGCGCTACTCCGAGGCGGTGACCAGCGGGCAGCAGACGCCGGACGAGGCGGCCACCAAGCTGCTCGAAGAGGCCAACGCGGCCATCGCGGGCTGACGCCGGCCGGCTGACTTTGCCGTGCGTCGCACGGCCCGCGCTCGCGGGCCGTGCGACGCCTGATCGGGGAGATCCTGCAGAATGAGATACGCCTTTGTCGGGCTGGGCCACCGCGCCCAGATGTACGTCGACGCCCTGCTCGGCGACTGGCGGGACACCGGCACCATCGTCGCCTTCTGCGACGTCAACCGGACCCGCATGGACTACTACGCCGAACGTGTCGGCACGCCCGTGCCCTGCTTCGAGCCCGGCGAGTTCGAGGCCATGCTGGAACTGTGCGACGCCGTGGTCGTCGCCACCGTGGACGCCACGCACGCCCGCTACGTGTGCGCCGCGCTCGACGCAGGCAAACATGTGATCGTGGAGAAACCGCTGACCGTCGACGCGGCCGGCTGCGCCGAGATCGCCGCCGCGGCCGAGCGCGGCGCCGGCTCGCTGGTCGTCACGTTCAACTACCGCTACTCGCCGCGCAACTCCGCCGTCCGCCGGCTCATCATGGACGGCTCGATCGGCGACGTGACGTCCGTGCACTTCGACTGGGCGCTCGACACCATCCACGGCGCCGACTACTTCCGCCGCTGGCACCGCGACAAGGCCAACTCCGGCGGCCTGCTCGTGCACAAGTCCACCCACCACTTCGACCTGGTCAACTGGTGGCTGGCCGCCGCGCCCGTCTCCGTGTACGCCCAGGGCGACCTGCGCTTCTACGGCCCAGACGGCGACCACGGGCCGCGGCACCCGCGCGGCCAGGGCGCGCCAGGGCTGGGCAGCGACCCGTTCATCCTGGACATCTCCGCCGATCCCCGGCTCAAGCGCCTCTACCTGGACGCCGAGCACGAGGACGGCTACATCCGCGACCAGGACGTCTTCGCCCCGGGCGTGACCATCGAGGACAACCTGTCGGTGCTCGTCCGCTACGACGACCGGGCGCTGCTGACGTACTCGCTGAACGCGCACGCCCCCTTCGAGGGGTACCGGGTGGTCTTCAACGGCACCGGCGGCCGGATCGAGCTGGAGGTGTGCGAACGCGCCTGGACGCCGCCGCACGCCGCCATCGACCCGTCGGCGGCGTCCAAGGAACACGCGACGGGCGCCTGGGAGCGGCTCACCCTGCACCGGCACTGGCGGGAGGCCGAGCAGGTGCCCATCGAGCAGAGCGCGGGCGGCCACGGCGGCGGCGACAGGCTGCTGCTCGACGACGTCTTCCGCGGCGGCGTCGCCGACCCGCTGGCCCGCCAGGCCGGCTACCTCGACGGGATCCGCAGCGTGCTGGTGGGAGCGGCGGCCAACGAGTCCATGCGCACCGGCCGCGCCGTACACCTGGTGGACGGCGGCACCCGGATGGCGGATCGCTGAGTGGGCTCGTCGACCCTGCGCGGCCTGGCCGGACTCGCCGCGCGCCAGCACGGGCTGTTCCCCGAGCCCGGCCCCGACCTGCGTGAACGCGCGCGCGACTGCATCGGCGTGCTCGCGCTGACCGCCGCGGACGTCCGCACCGAGCGCACCTGGACGCGCGACGGCGTGGCGGGGGAGGAGGTCTCCTGGGACGTCGGCTTCGGCCCCCGCACCCACGCCTACGTGCTGCGGCCGGCGGACGCCGGGGACGCCGTCCTGCCCGGGGTGCTCGCGCTGCACTGCCACGCCGGGATGAAGTACGCGGGCAAGGAGAAGATCGCCGACGGGCCGGAGGAGCCGTCCGCCGAGGTGCGCCGGTTGCGCGCGGCCATCTACGGCGGGCGGGGCTGGGCGTCGGAGCTGGCCCGGCGCGGGTTCACGGTGCTGGCGCCGGACGCGTTCGGGTGGGGGAGCCGGCGGATCGCGGTCGCGGACATGCGCGCGACCGGGTTCGCGGTCGCGCCGGCGGAACCTCGTGAGGGGGCGGGGCCTGCCGAACCGACCGGAGACTCCTACGACGAGGTGGCGGCCGAATACGAGCACGTGCTGGCGAAATACTGCACCGTGCTCGGCACCTCGCTCGCCGGCGTGATCGCCGGGGAGGACCTCGCGGCGGCCGCCTACCTGCGCGCCCGCCCCGACGTCGGCAGGGTCGCCTGCGCCGGGCTGTCCGGCGGCGGCCTGCGCGCGGCGCTGCTCGGCGCGTTCGACCCCGGCCGCCTGTCCGCCGTCGCCGTGGTCGCGATGATCTCCTCGTACCGCGACATGCTGGACGAACACCTCGCCGGACATACCTGGATGTTGTACCCTCCAGGGCTGTCCAGGCTGTGCGACCTGCCGGACCTGGTGGGCTGTGCCGCCCCCCGGCCGCTGCTCGTCTGGTACGGCGAGCGCGACCCGATCCTCCCGTTGAGCGGGATGCGCCGCGCCCATGCGATGATCACGGCACACTATCGGCAGGCCCCGTCGGGTTACACGGGCGTGTTCGCCGACACCGGGCACGGCTTCGGCCTGCCCGTCCAGGAGCGGGTCTTCGCCTGGCTCGCTCACCACTCGCAGACAGACGGAGGCGCCCCGTGACCGTGACGATCAGGGACGTGGCCCGGGCATCGGGAGTACACGTCTCGACGGTTTCGCGGACGTTCTCCGCACCGCACCTGGTCAACGTCGACACCCGCAACCGGGTGCTGGCGGTGGCGGAGGGGCTCGGCTACCGTCCGAACCGGGCCGCGCGGGCACTGACCACCGGGCGCACGCACAACCTGGGCCTGATCGTGGCCGACATCGCCAACCCGTTCTTCCCGCCCCTGATCAAGGCGGCGCAGGCGCAGGCCCGCGAGCGGGACTACCACGTGTTCGTGGCCGACACCGACGAGGACCCGCTGCTGGAGCAGGAACTCATCGAGACGTTCGTCAAGCAGGTGGACGGCGTCCTGCTGTGCAGCCCGCGACTGTCCAACCGGGTGATCGAACGGCTGCGCGCGCAGGTGCCGTTCGTGGTGGTCAACCGGCGGCTGAAGGGACTGACCACGGTGTTGATGGACGTCGGCCAGGGCGCCCGCGCCGCCGTCGCGCATCTGGCCGAGCTGGGTCACCGCAAGATCGCGCTGCTGGCCGGCCCGCACGGCTCCTGGACCAGCGACGAGATGCACGCCGCCGCCACCGCCGCGGCCATCGAGTTCGGCGTCGACCTGACCGTCTCCGGCCCGAACGAGCCCACCGAGCAGGGCGGCCTCGCCGCTGCCGCCGCCATCGCCGCCTCCGGCGCGACCGGCGTGCTGTGTTACAACGACCTCGTCGCGCTGGGCCTGATCGAGGGCCTGGACGCGCGCGGCGTCCGCGTGCCGGGGGACGTCAGCGTCATCGGCGTGGACGACAGCCTCCCCGGCCGCCTGAACCGCCCCAAACTGACCACCATCACCATGCCCACGGCCGCGGCCGGCCGGATGGCGGTGGACTTGCTGCTGGCGGCGGTAGGAGCCGGCGAACTCGGCACCCCGACCCTGGCCCGCCTGGAGACCAACCTCGTCATCCGAGAATCCACCGCCCCCCGCTAACCCCCATCCGGGATCGCCCGCCCCAGTCAGCAACCGCGCTCGAGTGTCCCCACTCGGTCACCTCACGTCTCCCAGATGAACGGAAGAGCGGCCTGGAGAAGGCCGCACGTAGCCTGAGGTCATGCCTGGGGGAGGCGGTCATGCTGAACGCGTTGGGACGAGAGCGACCGAACCCCGGGCTCACGGTAGCGCCTACCACCTGCCGATCATCGGTGCGCGCACTCAGCGGGCGTTACCGGCGGTGAGGGGCGAGCACGGGAACTCCCGTTCAGTGGCACCGGATGTCGTAGCCGGGTTCGTGTCCGCCGTCGAAGAACTCCACGATGACGTCCTTGTACCCGCTGCGCCACGACGGGCCCGGGTTGATGAACACCTGGGCGTCGAGTTCGCGGCCCTCGACGCCCTTGACCTTCACGGTTTCGTAGTAACGCACGATCTCGGACTCCGACAGCCTGGTCTCCAGGGACATGCGGACCAGGTAGTCGCAATGGTTGCTATTGCCCGACTGGAGGCCCACCGTGCCCTGCACGCCGAGCGAGGCGGACTCGGTGTCGGGCGGGAGCGGGAGCATGCTCACCCGCTCCTCCAGCCGGGCCAGCTTCTCGTTGTTACGCCACTCCGGGACCTTGAACACCAGGACGAAGGCGGTGACGGAGGCGACGATGAACGAGAGCAGCACCAGGCTCACGTAGAGCGGCCACCTGCTCCGCTGCCTCGGTGACATCTCTGAAGCCGGCTGGGTCAGGACCATGCCACCCCTCCAGAACAGCGTCTCGCCGACGAGTGATCGTGGTGTCAGCGTAGTCCCGATCGAGCGCTAGGTCAGGAGTGGTGACGGCCGCGGGCGCCGTACGTGAGCCGGCGCAGCAACGACTCGGCCGGGCCGCGGCGGCCGCGCGGGGCCAGGACGGCGGCCAGCACCACCGTGGCCAGCCAGGTGAGCACGGCGATCCCGGACGCGGCGGCGTCGCCGACGCGGGTGCCGAGCCCGCCCGCGTACGGCGCGAACACCGCCACGAAGATCACCGACTGCAGCAGGTAGCAGGTCAGCGACCACTGCCCGCACGCGGCCAGGGCCCTGGTCACCACGCCGGGCGCCCGGTGCCGCTGCCGGCTCGCGACCAGCCCGATCGCCGCCGCGTAGCCGAGGCCGCCGGCGATGCCGGTCAGGCTGTGCAGCACGTACATCGTGACGGAGACGGCCGCCGACGGCGCCCACAGACGGGTGTCCACCAGCATCAGCGGGACGCCGCCGACGACCGCGACGCTCACCCCGGCGACCGTGACGCGGGAGAGCAGCGCCCGGTGCGCGCCGGGGTCGTCGAGCAGCCGGCGGCGGGCCGCCCAGATGCCGAGCAGGAAGGCCGGCACGACGCTCGCGGCGAAGTAGGTGGGCGTCATCCCGGACCAGCCGATCAGCCGCATCACCATCGCCTCCAGCGGGTCGGCGATCGCGGCGGGCGTGTCACCCTTGGGCGCGGAGACCGTGAGCAGCCCGAACCCGGCCAGCACCACCACGTGCAGGACGAGCCCGGCCACGGCCGCCCACAGCACGGCCCGGTCGGCGCGCCGGACGAAGCCGACGAGGACGAGCCCGATCAGCCCGTACGCGCCGAGGATGTCGCCGAAGAACAGCAGCAGCGCGTGGCAGGCGCCGAACGCCAGCAGCCACAGGCTCCGGCGGCGCAGCACCTTCCTGGTGCCTGGCCAGTCCATGCCGGCCGCGAGCTGCCGGTCGGCGAGCTGGACCAGGCCGTAACCGAAGAGGGCGGCGAACATCGGCAGTGCCCGGCCGTCCACCAGCAGGATCTGGACTCCGGCGACGAGCCGGTCGATCGGTCCGCCGTCGAGTGCGTAGCCGCGGAAGCCGGCGGCGTGCCCCGACAGGTACATGTGCGCGTGCGCCACGGCGATGAGCAGCAGCATCAGGCCGCGGGCGAGGTCGGGTGCGAGCGAGCGCCGCGCGAGCGGCAGAGCGCCGGGGACGGTCGGCGCCGGTGGAGCGATGGACATGGCTCACCTCGGAATTAGATACACGGCTGTAGCTTATGTGCTGAAGGTAAGCTACAGCCGTGCATCTAAGCAAGTGGGGGAGGGCATGGCAGATCACGGCACGCGGACCCGCCGGCGCGGCGCTGAGCTGATCAACGCCATCCACGCGGCCGTGCTCGAAGAGGTCGCCGAGGTCGGCATCGGCCGTCTGACCATGGACGGGATCGGCAAGCGGGCCGCCACGCCGCGCACCACGCTCTACCGCCGCTGGTCGGACCCGGTCGAGGTGCTGGTCGACGCGCTCTTCCAACTGCATCCGGTCGAAGAGCCCGCTCCCGGGGCCGACGATCTGCGCGGCGACCTGGTCCGCTCGCTTCAGCTCATGACCGAGTGGATGTTCAGCCCCGCGGGCCGCGCGGTCGCGGCCATCCTCATGGACCCGCAACGCAATCCCCGGGTGGCCGAGGTGCTGTACGAGCGGGTCTTCGCCCAGCGCGGCGGGACGTTCACCACCACCGTGCTCCGGCACTACGCCGAACGCGGGCACTTCCCCGCCGAACTGCTGACGCCGGTCGTGACCGACATCGGGGAGGCCCTGGTCACCAAGTACGCACTGGACAACGGAGCACCGCCGGGTGATGCCGAGCTGGAGGCGATCGTGGACCAGGCCATCCTGCCCGCCGTCGGACTCGGGCCCCGCCCGACCGCGACCGGGTCTTCGGGCACGGCCACCCGCTCCTCACCGCGGTCCGAATAGCCGCCATCTAGCCGCGATTCGGGCGACTGCGGCCCGGACGACTGTGGCTCGGCTGGTTATGGCCCGGTTGGCTGTGGTCCGGTCGATTGCGGTCCGAGGCCGGTGCCCGATCATCGGTGCCCGATTGGCTGCTGTCCGATTCCCGGTGCCGGGTGTCCAGTGCCCGGTGCTCGGTGCTCGGTGCCCGGTGGGCTGCGGTCCGAGTGGCTGCTGTCCCGATTGCCCGGTGCCTGATCGCCCGGTGCCTGATTGCCCGGTGCCTGATCGCCCGGTGCCTGATTGCCCGCTGCCCGATTGGCTGCTGTCCGATTCTCGGTGCCCGGTGCCCGGTGCCCGGTGCCCGGTGCCCGGTGCCGGTGCCCAGTGCCGGCTGTCTGGTGTCCGACTGGCTGCGGTCCGGTTGGCCGATGCCTGGTGGGCTGCGGTTCGAGTGGCCGCTGTCCCGAGCGGGCCCGGTTCGAGGGAAGGGTGGGCGATTGTCGCCGCCGTCCCGTCGGTGGCACGCGGAGGCCGGGAGTCCGTGGGACTCCCGGCCGCCCCCGGTCGGCGCCCCCGGTCGGCGCCGTGGTCACGGCTTCGGGTGCGTCTACGCCTGCGCCTGCGCTTCCGCTTGCGTTCGGGTCTACAGGCGTGCGGGTGAGTGCGGGTACGGGCGAAGGCCGGCGGCTGCCGCGACCGCCGCCGCCCCCAGCAGGACGGCGGGCGCGAGATAGAGCAGCGTCGACGCGCTGACCAGGTCGAATGGTTCCAGCCCGGCCGCGGTCCGAGCCAGCGCGACGGCGAACAGGCTCGCGTAGCCGGCGATCGCCACGCCCACCGTCACCGACTGCCTGCGCACGGACAAGCCGGTGAAACCGAGCAGCCAGGCCAGCCCGGCGAGCACCTGGATGCCGTGCATCGGGACGGCATGGGTGAACTTCATCGAGCCCGCTGCGCCGTACGTGGTCATCGACTGGGTGAGCGCGGTCGCGCCCTCGTCGAGCAGGCCGATTCCGTGCACGATCATCCACGCGCCCATCCCCTGGGCGGCCAGCAGCGCCACCAGGCCGCCGCGAATTGCCCAGGTCATCGGGGCGGGCGCGGTGCAGATGACGAAGGACGCCACCGTCATGGCGAGGATGACCACGTCCGTGAACGCGATGGTGATGCCGCCGGCGGTGAACAGCGCCTCGTCCAGCGCGGTCAGATTGTTGAAGTGCGAGGGCACGCCGCGGGCGCGCTGCACGCTCACGTACACCACTTCGAGGGTGGTCGAGAGGCACAACACGGACGAGGTGACCCAGCCGATCCACCGCCGTACCGGCAGATATGTGCCGAACCAGCCGAGCGTGAGCGTGGTCAGCCCGAACGAGATGCCGAACGTGGTCGGCTTGCGCCACGACAGCGGGCCTTCCGCCGTGCCGCCGACCACCGCCCAGATGGCCGCATGCGTCAGCCCGACCAGGATCAGCGCGGCGCCGACCAGGTACGCCATCCGCTGGTAGCCCGGGGCGTCGGACCAGAAAGAGGATCGCAGCGACGCCGCCATGGCACGCAACATGCGTCCGCGATGGGGCGCCGGGACGGTGCGGTCCACGGCACGCGATGACGGCGGCGGGGACAGGGGCGGTGGCTGCGGCGGCATGAATGGTGGCATGGGTGAAGAGATGTCGGACATGGGAGACCTCCAGGGCGGGCCGGTGCCCGCGGGCCGGAAACGTGGCGTGACATCGGTGACGTCCGAGGCATCGACGGCATCGACGGCATCGACGGCATCGACGGCATCGGCGGCATTGACGGCATCGACGGCATCGCCAGTCATTGGCGACTGGCGACGTCGGCGATTGGCGACGTCAACGGTGCCTTCCGCGTAGGGGGATGGATCGGGTGGTGTTCCGTGGGGATCCCTGCGTCAGACGGTAGGCGCCGGGCCCGTTCCCCGGATCCCCCACGCTCGCGAACCGCACGCTCCCTCCCCGAAGGGAGACCGGGCGCCGCGTCCCCCGAAGGAGGGAGGCGGCACGGGGGAGGTCATGTGCCGGCGTTGCCCACATACTTGGGCGTATGCCGACGAAACGCGTGGCCCGGCTGGCGGCGTGGACCCGCGAGCATCCGGTCGTCGCGGACGGGCTGCTCGCCGTCCTGCTCGCGGTGATCTCCCTGATCGCGTTGTTCGCCCGGGCGCGCGCCGAGGGCATGCCCCGTCCGGACGCGCTCGCGGTCGGACTGGTCCTGGTGATCACGTTGCCGCTGGCCTGGCGGCGACGGCATCCGTTCTGGATCAACATGGGCGTCGGCGGGATGTCGGCGGTGTACGGCGCGACGCCGTACCCCGATCTGGTCACGCCGGTGGCGCTGAGCGGGGTCGTCGCGCTGTACAGCATGGTCGCCTGGTGCGGCAGGACCGCCTCGATGGTCGCGGGCGCGGTCACCGGCGTGCTGGTGGTGCTCCTGCACGTGCTCCCGGACACCGACGGCGACCTGCTCGACTTCTCCTTCACCGCGTTGCTGCTGGTCAGCGCCTGGGTGCTGGGCGACAGGACCCGCATCAGGCGCGCGTACACCGGGGAGCTGGAGGCGCGGGCGGTGCTGCTGGCGCGCGAACGCGACTTCGAGGCGCGGCGCGCGGTGGCGGCCGAGCGGGCCAGGATCGCCCGTGAGCTGCACGACGTCGTCGCGCACCACGTCAGCATGATGGTGGTGCAGGCCGAGGCGGGCCCGGTGGTCGCCGAGCACGACCCGCCAGGCGCGGTACGGGCGTTCGACGCGATCGCCGGCACCGGTCGCCAGGCCCTGGCCGAGATGCGACGGCTGCTCGGCGTGCTGCGCGAGGAGACGACGGCCGAGGAGTCGGTGACCGGCACGCTGGCCCCGCAGCCCGGTATGGCGGAGCTGCCCGAACTGGTCGAGCAGGTCCGCGGCGCGGGACTGGACACCGAGCTGGAGGTCGAGGGCGACGTCGTGCCGCTGCCCGCGGGGGTGGACCTGTCGGCGTACCGGATCGTGCAGGAGGCGCTGACCAACGTGGTCAAGCACGCGGGCGGGGCGCGGGCGCGGGTCCGCGTCCGCTATTCGGGACGTGACCTGCGCATCGAGGTCCGCGACGAGGGACGTGACTCGCGTGCCGACGTCCGAGGCGAGGGACGTGGCTTGCGCTTCGAGGTCCGGGACGACGGCCGTGAATCGCGCGCCGAAGTCCGGGGCGACGGCCGGGAACCGCGCGCCGAAGTCCGGGGCGACGGCCGTGACCTGCGGCGCGTCCAAACAGGCGACGGCGGTCGTGACGTGCGCGTCGAAGCAGGCGACCGTGGTCGCGATGGCGGGTCGCGTCATGGGGAGAGCAACGGAAGCGGCGGCGCCGGCGGGTGGCCGGTCGCGGGGAAGGGGCACGGGCTGATCGGCATGCGGGAACGCGTCCACCTCTACGGCGGCGAGCTGACCGCCGGACCCCGGCCCGACGGCGGCTTCGCTGTCGTGGCGCGGCTGCCCATCGGCGGTGACCGGTGACGATCAGGATCGTCGTCGCCGACGACCAGGAACTGGTCCGCGCGGGCTTCCAGCTGATACTCAACGCACAGCCCGACATGGAGGTGATCGCCGAGGCCGCCGACGGCGCGCAGGCCGTCGAGGTCGCCAGGCGGCTGCGTCCGGACGTGGTCCTGATGGACATCCGCATGCCGCGCATGGACGGCCTGGAGGCCACCCGGCGCATCGTCGGCACGGACTCGGGCGCCGACCGGACGGAACCGGCCGCCGCCGGTACGGACCCAGGCGCCGCCGGCCCGGTCAAGGTGCTGATGGTGACCACGTTCGACCTCGACGACTACGTCTACGAGGCGCTGCGCGCCGGCGCGAGCGGCTTCCTGCTCAAGGACGTCCGCCGCGACGACCTGGCCAACGCGGTCCGCGTGGTCGCCGCCGGCGAGGCCCTGCTGGCGCCGTCCATCACCAGACGGCTGATCGGCGAGTTCGCCCGCCGCCCGCGTACGTCACGCCAGGAACCCGAGCGGACGCCGCCCGAGCTCGGCACCCTGACCGCCAGGGAACGCGAGGTGCTGGAACTGATGGCGAGAGGACGCTCGAACGCGGAGATCGCGGCGGAGCTGGTGATCGGTGAGCAGACGGTCAAGACGCACGTGAGCAATGTCCTGGCCAAGCTGTTCCTGCGCGACCGGGTGCACGCGGTGATCCTCGCCTACGAGAGCGGTCTCATCCGTCCCGGCGCCGGGTGAACGATCTGCCCGCACGCCCCGCGCCGCGTACGCCCGCGCCGCGTACTCCAGCGGGGTGGCGGGCGACTACTCCTTCTGTCGCGGTCGCGGGCCGCCGGCTGCGTCCGGTGGCGTAGCCGCAGGTGTAGTCCCCCGGACGACGACCGCGACACCCTCCGCGGGCGACGATCTCCCCATGGAAGCAACCTTCCCCACGGAAGCATCGGCGCGGATCCAACGGGACGCCCAGCGGATCCGCGGCCGGTTCGAGGGCGCTCTGCTCGTCCCCGGCGACGAACGTTACGACGCCGAGCGGCAGGCGTGGAACCGGCTGCTCGACCCCCGTCCGGCCGTCGTCGTCGAGGCCGCGGGCCCGCAGGACGTGCGCGCGGCGATCGCCGTCTCCCGCGAGTACGGGCTGCCGTTCGCCGTGCAGTCCACCGGCCACGGCACGGTCGTGCCCGCCGACGGAGGCGTGCTGGTCAAGACGTCGCGGCTGGCGTCCGTGCGGGTCGACCCGGAGCGGCGCGTCGCCCGCGCCGAGGCGGGGGCGCGCTGGTCGGACGTCATCGCCGCCGCCGCGCCGTACGGACTGGCCCCGGTCTCCGGCACGCCCGCCATCGGCGTCGCCGGTTACACGCTGGGCGGCGGCGCCGGCTGGCTGTCCCGTCAGTACGGTTACGCCGCGGACAACCTGCTCGGCGCCGAGGTGGTCACCGCAGACGGCGAGCTCGTGGACGCCGCCGGCCACCCGGACCTGTGGTGGGCGCTGCGCGGCGGCGGGGGCAACTTCGCCGTGGCCACGTCGCTGGAGTTCCGGCTGCACCCGGTGGAACGGGTCTATTCGGGCATGGCGATGTTCCCGGCGGACCGGGCGGCCGAGGTGCTGGCCCGCTACCGGGACTGGGCCGAGACCGAGCCGGACGAGCTGAACACCTCGATCATCCTGCTCCGTATGCCGGGCACGGCCGGCTGGACGCCGGCCGTCCGCGCCTTCTCCAGCGACCCCGCGCGGGCGTCCGGGCAGCTCGAATCGTTGTTGCGGGCCGCGGGACCGACAGTGGGCGGCGGGTTCGCGACGACGACGTTCGCCGAGGCGGCCGAGTCGTTCGGCGGTCCGCCGCCGCCCAGGATGCCGCTCCTGCAGCACCTGGAACTGCTGCCCGAGATCGGCGACGACGTGATCGAAGCGCTGGTCAAGAGCACCGATCTGCCGTTGACCGCCGTCGAGCTGCGGCACTGGGGCGGCGCGATGGCCAGGCCGGACGCGGACGCCGGGCCGGTCGGCCACCGCGACGCGCCGTTCTCGATCATCGCCACCGCCATCC
>NZ_JABCPZ010000127.1 GCF_013283785.1 Nonomuraea antri | reverse complement strand
GTCCCCACCAACCCACCGACCAGCCACTCACCCACCCGCCAACGCTCACCCATCGGATGACCACTCAGCCGAACAACCTCACCAACCCGCCGACCAGCCGGTTGGCGCCACCCACCTCCACGAACACACGGCGGATGGCCACTCGGCGGACCACTCAACAGTTGGCGTTCACCAGTTGGCGTTCACCAGTTGGCGTTCAACACTTGGCGCTCAACACTTGGCCGCTCAACGGATGGCCGCTCAACGGATGGTCCCTCAGCGGGCCGCCTCCACGAACGCGTCGAACAGCCGGTTGTCGCCGCCCCGCTCCGGGTGCCACTGCACGCCCACCCCGAACCGGTGGCCCTGCAGCTCGATGCCTTCCACTATCTGGTCGTCCGCCCAGGCCACGGCCAGCAGCCCGCTGCCGAGCCGGCGTACGGACTGGGCGTGCGGAGCCACCACCTCGACCCGGTCGCCGATCGCCTTGCCGAGCTTGCTGGAGACGCTGACCTGGATGACGTGCGTGCCGCCGGGCTCGCCGTGCCGCTCGTGGTCGAGCACCTCCGGCAGCCAGGGGATCAGCGTGCCGCCCTGGGCGACGTTCAGCACGTGCATGCCGCGCGCGATGGCCAGGATCGGCACGTCCGCGCGCACCGCCGCCCGCGCCAGGGCCAGCTCGAACCGGTCGCGGTGCGCCTGCGGCTCGGGCACCCGCTCGTCCTGCTCGGCCCCGTACGCGCCCGCTCCCATCTCGACGCCGCCGGCCAGCACCACCCCGCGCAGCCCGCGCACGTAGTCGTCGATCGCGTGTGGCCCGAGCGGCGGCAACACCACCGGCGCGCCCCCCGCCCGCTCCACCGCCTTGGCGTACGAGGGCGGCGACAGGACGGCCTCCCGAACCCAGTCGCCCCAGCGCGCGGCTTCGAAGTAGGCGGTGATACCGATCAACGGTCGGGACATGCGATCTCCAGGGGCGAGCCTGCCTGCCCCACGCGGAGGCACGCGAAGTCCATGCCGTCACCGGACCCCTCAGCCGGCCGGAGACGGCCACCTGCCCATCATGGCGCACTCCCTTTCCGTTATGTCACCCCTCTCACAGATCCTCTCCTCTCACTTGGCCAGGACGGGCAGCCGATCACTTCGCGGGGACGGGCGACAGCCGGGACGGGGCGAGGAGGAGGGGTTTGAGCTGGCGCAGGAACTCGATGGCATCGGCACGATGATCACGGCCGGGGGCGCCGTGGGTGATCCGGATGGACAACAGCCGCCGGACGTCGGGGGTCCACGCGTAGACGTAGGCGCCCACCACTTCACCGTCGCGCTGAATCAGCGCGCTGTACCCGGGCCCGAGCCCTTCGGGGAGCTCACTCCCGTTGTCATGGGCCTTGGTGTTCTCCAGTCCCTGGAGGGACGTGGGCGGTGGCTCATAGATTTCGATCAAAAGACGTGACCCCTCTCCTTGGTCCGGTTCCTCGATCACGGAACACAGCTTGAACGGGCCGCCCGGCTCGCTGCCGGAGGCCGAGAATCGGGTGAGACCGGTCGCGCGGCCGATCGCATCTTTGGAGATCAAGCCGCACACCTGCGGGACGGCTGTCACGGAGCCGAGCGGCCGCTGGTCGCGGGGTGTCGCAGCGGAACAGGAAGTGACCATGACAAGGCCCGCGAGCAGGGCGATCAGTGGTGGGAGCATGGTCATTCGCCCGCCCTGGTGTAGTAGTTCTTCCCCGCATCGAAGCCGTCCTTGATGGCCGAGACCGGAAGCCGGAAGACGCGTCCCGTTTCTGGGCGGTTGAGCCACTCTCGGTAGGCGTCTCGTTGTTCGTCGCTCATTCGTGCCGGCGCGATGATCTGCCCGTTCGCCAGGAAATCGCCGCTCGACCCCTTCGGGTAGTTGACCGACGCGTGCGGATGCGTGATCGCGGGCTCCGACGCGTCTCCGAACAGGCCGTGCCGCATCATCGCCGCCGCCGTGGCGCCCTCGAACAGCGTCACCGCCTCGCCGAGCGTGGTGTCCGCCGCGCTGCGCGCCTCTTCGGCCTTGCTCGTCGTGATCTGCTCGGACAGACCGTCTTTCATGCTTTCGAAGAGTGAGCTGCTGATCTGGCCGGAAGGGCCGGGCACCAGATCGACCACGGCCAGCACGATGTCGCGGAAAGCGTTGAATCTCTCGTCGGAGTGTTCGGCGTCAGTGATGTTCGCGATGTTCGCCGCGTCGGTTATCGCGAAAAGTGTTTTGCTGAGGCTCGTGACGGCGGAGTTGAACTGTTGCCCGCCACCGCCGGCCATTCGGCTTTCCAGGATCTCCTGGCGACTCGCCGCGATTTCGGCGGGCGTGGCGGTGGGATGCTCGTCGCACCATTTCGTGAATTCGGTCTCGATCTCGGCGGCGAGCTCGGCCGCCTTGTCGTCGAGGACGTCGACGCTGTACTGGGCGTGCCCGGCCGCGACCGTGCCGAAGGCGTCGGGGTCGCTGAACGCCCAGGTCATGACGTTCTTCACGGCCTCGGGTTCGAAGGCGGCGCCGTAGGACTGGATGCCCGACAGGTACGGGTCGGGATCGGGCAGGACGATGACGCCCGGTTTCTCGGCGAAACGCCCGTCCGACAGGCGATGCAGGTCGTTCAGGTAGCCGGCGAAGATCCTGGCGACGCTCAGGCGGGTGTGCGGGAGGTTGGTTCGGGTGGATTCGTCGTTCCAGAAGTGGACGGCCCAGGAGGCGATCAGGGCCGACTTGTGGCCGCGTGACTCCCCCGCCGGCTCGCCGTGGTCGCGGTACGTCGTGGTGGCCGCCACCAGGGCGCGGCCGAGTTCCGCGTCCGTGACGCCCGGCCAGGTGCGTTCGCGCATCAGGTACGCCAGGGGTCTGCGTGCCGGGTCGGTGAAGAAGTCCTGGGCGACGGCGGGGTGGTTGGCGAGGGCGGCGGCCACCGCGGTCATGGGATCCTTGAGCTCGGGCGGGACCTCGCACATGGGCGGCACGCCGGGGTTGAGGTTCAGCCAGTAGGAGGAGCCGGGGGGTTGCCGGCGTTCGTGGTCGTAGATCTTGGTGACCAGGTCGCGCAGGAAGCGCTCGTCGAAGCGGCCGTGGCGCAGCAGCTTGCCCAGGGCGAACGTGGTCTCCGGGGTGTCGAGGTGCTCGATGAGGCGGTCGGCGTAGTCTCGGGGGATCTTCATCGAGCCCGCGCCGTGGGTGGCGGTGGCGATCAGGTTGCTGAGGATCACGGCGAAACGCTCGACCTCGGCCTGGGACTCGCCGTCGGCGTCGAAGCGGGCGGCGTGGGTGCGGTACAGCGCGGCCAGGTGGGTCCTGAGCTGGCTGGGCGGCACCTGGATGGCGAACGCGACGGCGAAGTACGGGTCGTTCTGGTGCTTCGCGAGTTCGGCCAGGGTCTGGGAGTTGATGGCGCCCTTCTTCCCCTCCGCTCGTAGCCGGCCGGCCAGGGCCGCGGCGGCCGCCGCCCCCGCCGCCGGGGACTTCGACAGCCAGGCGGACTCGTCCGCCCAGATGACGCCGCGCCCGCTCGTGCTGAGTGCGCCGAACCCGGGAGCGCCTCCGCCTCGGCCGCCGAAGGCGGCTGCGGGGGTGGCGAGGATCAGGTCGAGGCGTCCTTGCAGGTCGGGGACTTTCGCGCTGATGTGGTGGCCGAGGTCGCGCAGCCTGCCCCCGCCCATGCCCCCGCCGGTGCCCGCTCCCGCGCTGACGGCATACGGAGGGAGGCCGACCGAGCCGAGGGTGCGGTCGAGGTGGCCGTCCAGGTCGGGCAGGGTGTCGCCGGCGCGCCTCATGGCCTGGATGAGGCGGGTCATGAGTTCCGGGTCGATGCCGAGCATGGCCCGCCCCGGACGATCGGGGGCGGGCATCAGGACGTTCCGTCGCGATCGTCGGGACGCATGCCTTCCAGCGACGTGATTATGCACGCGAAAACGCACTGGAAGAAATGGTCATAACCGTGCAGATCGGCGCGCAGCTCGTCTGCGGACGGGCCTTTCATCGCGCCGTAGTCGATCAGGCGGATAAGGGCTCGCACCTCATCGCCGTGCTCGTCACGCAATTGCTCGATCCGCCGCCGGGCCGAGTCGATCTGTTCCCGAGTCGCCATCATCCCCTGACCCTCACCTAAGGACGAGTGGACGATGGAATCGTAGCCGCAAAGAAGCGCCACATGATCGTGCCGGTAATGTCCGGAAATATCGCGAGAAAGGCGGCGGCCATTTCCCCCGCCCACCGCATGCTTCCGGCAAAACGACGGCCAAGTTTTCACATCACGAACGGATAACTATGCGGGGGGAGGTGCCGGTCATGCACGGGGCGGGGATGGCTCGCCCAAGCTCAGGAATGCCTTGGGCCGCCCCTGGCTCAGGTCCTGGGCCGCCCCAAGCTCAGGATGCCCTCCGGCCACCCCCGGCTCAGGATGCTCTCGGACCGCCCCGGGCTCAGCCCTCGGGCCGCCCGGGCTAAGGAGGCGCGTCGCCGTGACCATGGTTCCCGCTGCTGATCGTCGCCGTGGTGGTCGCGGCGCCGGCGGCCCGGGCTCCTCGTGCGCCGCCGGCGGTGGCGCCGGGGCGGCGGCGCGGGCGCCACGCCGGTCGACGTGAAGGAGCTGTTCACTCCAGTGCGGACGCTCACCACGCCGGTGCTGACGCTCACCACGCTGGTGTCGGCGTTCCTGCTGGTGCAGGCGTCGTTCGGCAAAGTGCGGAACAACGCCGCGGCGGAGGCCGACGCCGTGGACGACCTGTACCAGAGCGCGGCCTACGCCGAGCAGCCGCAGCGGCAGCGCATGCAGGCAGCGATCGTGTGTTGCGGACGGGCGGTCGCGCGCCACGAGCGGGACGACGGGAAGCGGTCGCCGTTGCCCAGCGTGTGGTCCCAGCGGCTCAGGACCGAGCCGGCGGCGCCAGCCAGGTCCGGCCATCCGGCCTTCAGGCCGATGGTGGCCGCTGATCAGGACCGGCCATCCGGCGTTCAGGCCGATCCGGGCATCCGGCGTTCAGGCCGATCCGGGCATCCGGCGTTCAGGCCGATCCGGGCATCCGGCGTTCAGGTCGATGGTGGCCGCCGGTCAGGACCGGGCGAACCAGCGCCGCGGACGTATCGGCAAGTCGGTGGTGAAGACGCCGGCCGCGGTATACCTGGCACAGACGGCCGCGCTCGCGGTCACGCCGGCCGGCTACGCGATCCTGGTGCCGCCCGAGGGACGTGCCTTCCATCTGGTCGCGCCGGCCGCCGTCGCGGGGGTGTTCGCGGTGATCCTGCTGCTGCTCCATGGCATGGAGCCGCCGGTCAACGGGCCGTTCACCGGGCCGGCCGACGGCGATCGAGTGGGCGAGCGGCCGCACCGGCGGGCGGTACGTGGCCGCGCACCCGGGAGTGCGGCTGCCGTGCGACCCCGCCGGCCGTCCTCGGCGATCGGCGACGGCGGCCGGGACACCTCCGCGAGAAGTGCCGCGCTCACGGCCGCTCGGCGAGCCTGCGCCGTTCGTCCTCGATGATCTGCCTGGCCAGCTCCTGCTCCGAAACGTCCACCGCCTCCGCCATGGTCTCGGCCAGTTCGCTGCGCCTGGCGTAGGCGTCGAACAGGCGGGTCTTGGCGCGCAGGAGCGACAGCAGCCGCTCGTCCACGCTGTCGGGTGACAGCAGGCGGTGCACCTGGACGCGGCGCACCTGCCCCATCCGGTACGCGCGCCCGACCGCCTGGCTCTCCAGCGTGGGCTTGACCTGCGGCTCGCACAGGATCACCACCGAGGCGGCCTGCAGGTTCAGCCCGACGCCGCCGGCCTGGATCTGGCAGAGCAGCACCGCGTGCCCGGGCGACGCGGTGAACGCGTCCACGAGGAGCTGGCGGCGTTCCGGTGCGACGTCGCCCGAGATCGGGCCGTGCGCCGTCGCGCCGAGCCGCCGGTGCACGGCGGACAGCACGTCGCGGAAGTAGGAGAAGACGACCACCTTGAGCCCGTTCTCGGCGGCTTCGGCGAGGAGTTCGTCCAGCCGTTCGAGCTTGGCGGACTTCTCCGGGACGGCGTAGGCGGCCCGGCGCATGGCCATCCACCGGCCCGCGGTCACGGCGGCGCGGTAGGCGTCGGCGTCGGCCGCGCTGAACTCCTCCCACTCGTCGACGTGGACCAGGTCGGGCAGCTCGGTGAGCACGTCCTCCTGGTTGCGGCGCAGGTAGACGGGGGCGACGGCGCGGCGGAAGGTGGGCGCGCCGGCCACCGCGTCGCTGCCTCTGACCTGCGGGAGCAGTTCGGGCTGCAGGTAGCCGACCAGGGCGCGGAACTCCTCGACGCGGTTCTCCATGGGCGTGCCGGTCATGAACAGCACCCGCTCGACCCGGCGGCACCACCCGGCGACGGCCTGGGACCTGCGGGCCTCCGGGTTCTTGACGTAGTGCGCCTCGTCGACCACGAGCAGCCCGACGTCGAGCCCGTCGGGGACGGCCAGCTTGGACAGGCCGTCGAACGTGGTCACAGCCACCCCGCCGGCCCGCAGCCACTCGGCCAGCGCGAGCGGGCGGTCGGGCCCGTGCAGGCGGCAGGCGCGCAGCGTGCTGCGGGCCTCGATCTCGCGGCACCAGTTGACCAGCACACTGGCCGGGCACACCACCAGGAACCGGTTCGCGCCGCGGGCGGCGAGGTGGGCCAGCACGGCGACGGCCTCGACGGTCTTGCCCAGCCCCATCTCGTCGCCGAGTATGACCCGGCGCTGGGCCAGCGCGAACCTGGCGCCGAACGCCTGGTAGCCGCGCAGCGAGACGCGGCGGTGCCGGTCGTCCAGTTCCTGGGCGCGGACGCGTCCGGCCAGGTCCTCGGGCAGGTGGCCTTCCGCGGCGACCTGGTCGCGCGGCTCGTGGGCGGACACGCCGGCCAGCACGTTGTAGTAGTCGGCGGCGCGGATCTCGAAGTCGATCCAGGACTCGGCCTCGCCTGGCGGCGGCCGCAGCAGGTCGGTGGCGGCCTGGGCGACGAGCAGCCGGCCGTCGCGGTCGCCGAGCAGGTCGCCGAGCTCCGCCGTGGCCTGTTCGGCGCGGCGGCGGCGTTCGCGTCCGGCCAGCAGCCTGCGCCACCAGCGGCTCGCCGGCCGGGCGGCGGGGATGAGCGCGGACAGCCGCCGCTCCAGCCCTTCGGCCACGCCGAGCGCCCGGGTGAGGTCGGGTTCGGCGGCGACGACCGGGTACAGAGCGGCCAGCAGCGCGGTGGTGCGCGGGTTGCGGTCGTCGACGTCGAGGTGGACGGGCCCGGACTCGCGGGCGGCCCGGGCGATCTGCGCGGCCGCCGCCTGCGCCTGCCTGCGGGTCTCCGGCCCGACGCCGGGCACCCGCTGCAGCCGGTACGCCGAGGCCTCGTACACGCTGAGCACGGTGGTGAACCCGGCCTGTTCCAGCGCGGTCAGGCGCAGGCGGCCGCCGGTGACCTCCTTGAGCTGGGCGACGGGGATGCCGGCCAGGGTGGCCTTGACGTCGTCCTCGCGCACGGCGTCGACGGCCGCGCGCACCCGGCCGAGCGCCGCGTCGTGCTCGGCCCGCAGCGCCCTGGCCTCGCCGAGCAGCCGTTCCGACTCCCGCAGCAGCTCTCTGACCTGGCCGGACCCGGGCGCGTCTGAGTCTTGCCCCTGCACGGCCCTCGTCCTTCCTCCCGTGTCCGGCGCTGATGCCGTGAGGGTGAGGATCGCACAACGGGCGCGGAACTACGACCCCGCGGGCCAGGGGATCTGCGTGGAGCGGTAGTAGTCGACGCCCATCGTCTTCCACCGGGGGCCCTGCGCGGCGAGCCGCCGCTTGAAGGCGTCCCAGTCGTGCGTCCGGTACGGCGACCAGCCCAGCTCGGCGATGGCGGGCAGGCGGGGGAAGGCCATGAACTCGATGTCGTCGGACGTCCTGAGCGTCTCCGACCACAGCGGCGCCTCCACGCCCAGCACCTGCTCGGCTGGCAGCCCGGTCAGGTACGCGCCGGGGTCCCAGTCGTAGGCGTCCTTGACCTCGATGAGCCCGGCCCAGGTCAGCCCGAGCCTGGTCTGCGGGTTGTACTTCATGTCCAGGTAGGAGCGGCTGGCCGGGGACATGATGACCTTCCTGCCCGCGTTGGCCACCGCGTCGTCGTTCTGCGTGGTGCCCCAGTACTGCGCGACGGCGGTGGGCGGCGTCTCGGCCTGGACGATCTCGTGCCAGCCGACGACGGTCTTGCCGTGCCCGGCCACACTGGCCTGCGCCCTGGCCATGAACGCGCGGTAGTCCGCGGGCTCGGTCGACTTGGCCTCGTCGCCGCCGATGTGCAGGTAGGGGCCGGGGGTGAGCGCGGCGATCTCGCCGAGCACCTGGTCGACGAAGGTGTAGGTGATCTCCTTGGACGTGCACAGCGAGCTGAACCCGACCTCGATGCCGGTGTAGAGCGGCGGCGCGACGCCGTCGCAGTTCAGCTCGGCGTAGGAGGCGAGCGCGGCGTTGGTGTGCCCGGGCAGGTCGATCTCGGGCACGATCGTGATGTTGCGCGCGCCGGCGTAGGCGACGATCTCGCGGTAGTCGGCCTTGGTGAAGTGGCCGCCGGGGTCGCCGCCGACCGCGGTGCTGCCGCCGTAGGTGGCCAGGCGGGGCCAGGAGTCGATGGCGATGCGCCAGCCCTGGTCGTCGGACAGGTGCAGGTGCAGGTGGTTGATCTTGTAGAAGGCGATCTGGTCGATGTACCGCTTGACCGCGGCCACCGGGAAGAAGTGCCTGGCCACGTCGAGCATGGCGGCGCGGTAGGGGTAGCGCGGGCTGTCGGTGATGCGGCCGCCTGGCACCGTCCAGGGTCCGGGGCGCACGGTGTCGGAGTCGGCGGCGTACGGCAGGAGCTGGCGCAGCGTCTGCACGCCGTTGAAGAGCCCGGCGGGGCGGTTGGCGCGCACCTCGATGCCGCGCGCGGTCACCTCCAGCCGGTACGCCTCGTCGCCGCCGGGCACCCCGCCGGTCAGCCGCAGCGAGATGCCGTCGC
The DNA here is from genome assembly GCF_013283785.1 of Nonomuraea antri. GTDB lineage: Bacteria > Actinomycetota > Actinomycetes > Streptosporangiales > Streptosporangiaceae > Nonomuraea > Nonomuraea antri. The sequence goes on along the minus strand of NZ_JABCPZ010000127.1, from coordinate 21,761 downwards.
GCGGCGGCTTGCCGACGATCGGGATCGGGTAGCCGGTGGAGCGGCGTAAGCGGGTGGCGAACTGCGTGCCCACCTCGGGCGCGTCGCTGTACAGCGCGGTCTTGTGGGTGATCCGGTAGCGCACGCCCGGCGTGGGCACCGCGCTGACCGGCGCGGGCACCACGGCGTCGAACCCCACTCCGGGCCCGGCACTGTTGCCCGCCGGTGTCTCTGGCCCCGGCGCCGCCGACACGGGCGCCGAGGCCGAGGTGGCCGTGGCGACCATGAGGGTGCAGGTGAGGATCAGTGCGTTTCGGGTCTTCAAGGTCGCCTCCCAGGACCGGATCCGCTCTTCAGCCTACGAACGCCGCCCCAATTAGTAAAGAAACTTTGGAGTAGCGGGCCCGGTTTCCGCCCGGCCCCGCCGGGTACGGCGGGAGCAGATGAAGAGGGGGCGGGGATGGCGGAAGTCGAGGCCACGCGGGGCATGCCGGCCGACAGTCTGATCGTGTTCGGCATCGTCTCCGACATCGACATCATGGACAGGTGGCTGCCCGGCGGGCTGTGGGTGAGCGGCGATGGCCCCGGCACGCTGGAGGCGGGCGGCGACCTGGTGCCAGGCACCGGTCGGCACGAGGGGCTGTTCCGGGCGTCGGAGGAGCAGTTGCGGGTGGAGTGGGGCGGGCGCGACCACCCCGACTACGCCGGCTGGCTGCAGGTGTCCGACAGCGCGGGCGGCGCCAGCGAGGTGACCGTGCACATCTCGCTGCTCGGCGAGGCCGAGTCGAGCGAGCGCGCGGCCGAGGTGCGCGTCCTGCTCGACCAGTCGCTCGACCGGCTGAACGAGGAGGTCACCCGGCGGGTGGACGACGCCGGGTGAGCCTGGCGGTCAGCGGTCAGGCGTCCTCCCTGTCGGGGTTCTCCAGCCTGAAGAAGTTGCTCTGCCTGCCGTCGGTCTTGTGCTCCTGGTAGATGAAGTTCAGCTTGCGGGCGTCGAACGTCTTGAACCAGTCGTCCCAGGAGATCTTCTGCAGGTCGTCCCCGCCGTAGCCGGGGAAGTCGAACCTGAGCACGCCCGGCCGTCCCTCGTGCTCGGTGCCCGGCACCGTGGCCGGGACGGCGCGGCGCTCCTCCGCCCACTGGCGGATCACGTCGTGGTCGGTGGTGATGAGGCTGCGGCCCGGCCGCTCCTCGTGCTCGTCGACAGAGTCGATCTCCTGCTCGTACGGGTGATCGCCCCCCACGGGACGGTTCTGCTGCGACATGACGACGTGCTCCCCCTGATAGTCGTGCCTGTCTGACCCGTTACCCGCGGCCATTTGATCTATTCGTTTCAGCCGGCTTTCCAGAGCCTTTAAAGGGCCCCGCAAGACCGCTCGTTCAACCTCTGTTCATGGGACCTTTTGTCAAACTCGTGACCCCTTTGCTGGCGGGCCTGCTGAGCACCGGCGTGACCACTCCGGCGGACCGGCGGTCCGGCCTGGAGACCTTCTACCAGCAGCGGCTCGACTGGACGGCGTGCGGCAGCGGCTACCAGTGCGCGAAACTCACGGTGCCGTTGAACTACCGGAAGCCGCGCGGCGCGAAAATCAGAATCGGGGTGATCAAATTACCCGCCACCGGGGTGAAATCCGGCTCAGTGGTGCTGAACTTCGGCGGCCCCGGCGGTTCCGGCGTGACCGCGCTGGCGCTGAACAAGAACGTCGTCTCGGCGAAACTGCGTGAACGATTCGACATCGTGTCCTTCGACCCACGCGGGGTGGGCGTCTCGGCGCCGGTCCGCTGCTACACGCCGTCCGAGCTCGACACGTACCACGCGATGGACCTGACGCCCGACACCCCGGCCGAGCGCAAGAAGGTCGCCCAGGCGCAGAAGCGGTTCGACCAGGCGTGCCGGGCGCGCTCGGGCCGGCTGCTCGCGCACGTCGGCACCCCGGACGCGGCCCGCGACCTGGACGTGATGCGCGCCGCGCTCGGCGACCGGAAGCTGACCTACCTGGGCTTCTCCTACGGCACCTACCTCGGCGCGTTCTACGCCGAGATGTTCCCGAAGAACGTGCGCGCGCTGGTGCTCGACGCCGCCCAGGACCCGAGCCTGCCCCCGGCGAAGGCGAGCGAGAGCCAGGGCGGCGGCTTCGAGCTGGCCTACCGCTCGTTCCTGCGCGACTGCTTCAAGCGCGCCGGCTGCCCGTTCCGCAAGCGCACCTACCGGGCGGCGCTGAAGGAGACCGAGGCGCTGTTCGCCCGCGCCGATCGCGCGCCGCTGCGCAACAACGTCGACGCCAGGCAGGTCAACGAGGCGGTCGTGCGCTGGGGCGTCATCTCCGCGCTGTACTCCGAGCAGAGCTGGCCGCTGCTGCGCAAGGCGCTGGCCGAGGCCAGGCGGGGTGACGGCGACACGTTCCTGCGCCTGGCCGACATCTACCACGAGCGGCTGCCCGACGGCTCCTACACCAACATGCAGGAGGCCTACCGGGCCATCACCTGCGCCGACCGGGGCGGGGCCGCGTGCGCCACCTGGCCGGTGCGTGCCAAGGTCGAGCCGCGCGCGCTGCGGGCGAAGGGCGCGCCGCCGATCCTGGTGGTGGGCACGCTGCGCGATCCGGCCACGCCGTACCGTGAGGCGCGGGCGCTGGCCGCGCAGCTGTCGTCGGGGGTGCTGCTCACCTACGACGGCGACGGGCACACCGCCTACCGCAAGGGCTCGGCCTGCGTCGACCGGGTGATCGACAGGTATCTGATCAGCGCGACCGCGCCCCGTCGTGACGTGCGCTGCCCGAAGATCTGACGCCGCTCGCCCATCGGCGGGTGAGGGAGTGGTGACGTTGTAGTCAACCCCGGCCGTGCCTGCGCGGCCGGGGTTTCGCCGCGCGGCAGATTGGCGGGGACGTCACCGGACATTCCCGCCCGAGGAGCCCATGGAGTCGCTGCTGATCCTGCACGCGGTGGCGGCGATCTGCGCTCCCTGGCTGGTCCGCCGCCTCGGCCGGGCGGCGTTCGCCGTCCTGGCCCTGGTGCCCGGCGCGGCGCTGGCGTACACGGTGTGGCTGGCGGTGCGCGGGCTGCCGGTGCGCGAGGCGCACCGGTGGGCGCCGGTGCTCGGCCTCGAGCTGTCCTTCCGCGCCGACCAGCTGACCGTGCTGATGATGTGCCTGGTCACCGGCGTCGGGATGCTGGTGCTGCTGTACAGCACGCGCTACTTCCCGCCGGACGATCCGGCGCTCGGCCGCTACGGCGGCGCGATGGTCGCCTTCGCCGGGGCCATGCTGGGCCTGGTCACCACCGACGACCTGCTCCTGCTGTACGTGTTCTGGGAGCTGACCACGGTCTTCTCCTACCTGCTGATCGGCTACGACCCGGAGAACCGGGCCAACCGCAGGGCCGCCATGAAGGCGCTGATGGTCACCACGTTCGGCGGGCTGGCCATGCTGGCCGGGCTGGTGAGCCTCGGCGGGGCGGCGGGCACGTACCAGATCTCCGAGCTGGTCGCCCGGCCGCCCGAGGTGGCCCCGGCGGCGCTGGTGCTGGTGCTGGTGGGGGCGCTGTCGAAGTCGGCGATCTTCCCGTTCAGCACGTGGCTGCCGGCCGCGATGGCCGCGCCGACCCCGGTGTCGGCCTACCTGCACGCCGCGGCCATGGTGAAGGCTGGGGTGTATCTGCTGGCCAGGCTGGGCCCGGCCTACGGCGACGCGGCGGTGTGGCGGTGGGTGGCGGTGCCGCTCGGCGTGCTCGCGATGGTGCTGGGCGGCTGGCGGGCGCTGCGCGAGTTCGATCTCAAACGGGTGCTGGCCTACGGCACGATCAGCCAGCTCGGCTTCCTGACCGCGCTGTTCGGCCTGGGCACCCAGGGGGCGGCGCTGGCCGGGACGGCCATGCTGCTGGCGCACGCGTTGTTCAAGGCGGCGCTGTTCCTGGTGGTCGGCGTCGTCGACCACGCGACGGGCAGCAGGGACCTGCGCCGGCTGAGCGGGGTGGGCCGGTCGATGCCGTGGGTGTGCGCGGTGGCGGTGCTGGCCGGGGCGTCGATGGCGGGGCTGCCGCCGCTGGCCGGGTTCGTCGGCAAGGAGGCGGCGCTGGAGTCGCTGCTCGACACGCCGTGGGCGCTGGCGGGCGTGACCGTGGGGTCGGCGCTGACGTTCGGCTACACGCTGCGTTTCCTGTGGGGCGCCTTCGCCGCCAAGCAGGGCAGGACGGCCACGGAGACGCATCGTCCTGAGGCGGCCATGTTCGCGCCGCCCGCCCTGCTGGCGGTGCTCGGGCTGCTGATCGCGCCGCTGTGGCCGCGCGTGGAGAGCACGCTGGCGCACTACGCGCGCACCTTCCGCGACCCCGGCCACGAGGTGCACCTGGCGCTGTGGAGCGGCCTGTCCCTGCCGCTGCTGCTGTCGGCCGCGGCGCTGGCGGGCGGCGTGCTGCTGTTCCTGGTCAGGGAGCCGCTGGCGTGGATCGGCCGGTTCATGCACATGCTGGACTCCGGGCTGATCTTCTGGGGGATCGTGCGGCGGCTGGACCGCACCGCGATCCAGGTGACCGGGTTCGTGCAGCGCGGCTCGGTGCCCGACTACCTGATGCTGACGCTGCTGGCCACCGTCGCGGTCGGGATCTTCTCGCTGGTCTACGGCGGCGAGCCGGACGTGACGGTGCGGCTGGCCGGCTGGCAGCGGGTGGAGCAGCCGGTGGTGGCCGTGCTGATCGTCGCGGCCGCGGTGCTGGCGCTGTTCGCGCGGGCCTACATCCTGCTCGCGCTGGTCATCGGGCTGACCGGGTACGGCACGGCGCTGCTGTTCCTCGCGCACGGCTCGCCCGACCTGGCGCTGACCCAGTTCCTGGCCGAGACGCTGAGCCTGGTGGTGTTCGCGCTCGTGCTGCGGCGGCTGCCGATCTGCCCCAGCCAGGGGCGGCTGGCGTTCGGGTTCCGGCTGGCGCTGGGCCTGGCCGTGGGCGTGATGACGACCGGGGCGGGCATCGTGGCCATGAGCGCGCGCTCCGGCGAGCCGGTGGGCGCGCTCATGGGCGCCGCCGCCGAGCAGGCCGGCTCGAACAACGTGGTCAGCGCGATCATCGTGGACATCAGGGCCTGGGACACGATGGGCGAGACCAGCGTGCTGGTCGTGCTCACGCTGGGCGTGACGAGCCTGGTCTATCTACGGCGCATGTCGTACAGCATCGAGCGCAGCGAGGGCGAGCGTGAGCCGGCCGAGCGCACGCACTGGCTGGTCTCCACGCTGCCGCAGGGGCAGCGGGCGATCGCCTTCGAGGTGGCGGCCAGGCTGACGTTCCACACCGTGCTGGTGTTGTCGGTGTTCCTGCTGTTCATCGGGCACAGCCTGGTGGGCGGGGGGTTCGCGGGCGGCATCGTGGCCGGGCTGGCGATCACCGTGCGTTACCTGGCCGGCGGGCGCAACGAGCTGGCCACGGCCGTGCCGGTGCACGCGGGCGTGCTCATGGGGATCGGGCTGACGCTGTCGACCGGCACCGCGCTGATCGGAATGCTGTTCGGCGGGGCCGCGCTGGACATGCTCGCGCTGGACGTCCCGGTGCCGGTGCTCGGCCACCTGCACCTGTCCACCGGCACGCTGTTCGACCTCGGCGTGTACGTCTCGGTGGTCGGCATGGTGCAGGACGTGCTGCGCAGCCTGGGCGCCGAGCTGGACCGGCAGATCGACGCCGGGGAGGAGGCGCGATGACCGTCTCGCTGCTGCCGTTCCTGGCCTGCCTGGCCATGATCGTGACCGGGGTGACGCTGCTGCTGGAACGCAGCCTGGTCAGGGTGCTGACCGGGGTGATCGTGCTGGGCAACGGGGTGAACCTGCTCATCATCACCTCCGGCGGACGCGCGGGCGGCCCGCCGCTGCTCGACGCGACGCCCGAGTCGGAGATCGCCGACCCGCTGCCGCAGGCCCTGGTGCTCACCGCCATCGTGATCACGCTGGGGGTGACCGCGTTCGTGCTGGCCATGGTGCACCGCTCGTGGCAGCTCACCGGCAGCGACGAGGTGCAGGACGACACCGAGGACCGGCACGTGCGGCTGCGCGCGGCGGCCGGCGAGCTGTCGGGCTCGCTGCGCCGCCGCCGCGAGGACTACCGGCGGCTGGTCGCCGAGCAGCGGGCCGAGCTGGCCGAGCTGGACGCCGAGCAGGCGCACCGGGAACACCGCGAGCAGGCCGACCTGGAGCGGCGCATCCGCGAGGTCAACGCCGAGCTGGGCCAGTGGATGCAGGAGCACAAGAGCGACGACCTGCCGCCCGAGCAGCTGCGGCGGCGCTTCGAGGAGGCCAGGCGGCAGGAGATGGACACCGCGCGCGAGAACGTGGCCCGCGTGCAGCGGCTGCGCGAGGAGCACGCGCGCCGGCGGCGGGAGCAGCTCGCCCAGGAGCGCAGGCTGCGCAAGCGGCTGCGGATGCGCCAGCGCCTGGCGCGCAAGGAGCTGCGCGCGGCCATCCGCCAGGAGCGCGAGCGCCAGGCGCTCGCCCAGGACCCGGAGCTGGAGGAGGAGTAGTAGTGGAGGGTCTCGTCTGCGTGCCCGTGCTGCTGCCGCTGCTGGCGGCGGGGCTGAAGCTGGCCATCGGCGGCCGGCTGCGGTACGTGCAGGCCTCCATCAGCCTCGGCACGCTGGCGGTGTCGCTGGCGGTGTCGGTGCTGCTGCTGATCGCGGTCGACGACGGCGGGCCGCTGGTGACCGACCTGGGCGGCTGGGTGGCGCCGGTCGGCATCTGCCTGGTGGCCGACCGGCTGTCGACGCTGGTGCTGGTGGTCTCGCAGGCGGTGACGTTCTGCGTGATGGTCTACTCGGTCGCCAACGCCTACGACGAGCAGGAGCACGACGCGCCGATGGCGATCTTCCATCCGGCGTTCCTGGTGATGGCGGCCGGGGTGGCGGACGCGTTCCTGTCCGGCGACCTGTTCAATCTGTTCGTGGCGTTCGAGATGCTGCTCAGCGGCTCGTACGTGCTGCTGACGTTCGGCGGGACCGAGTCGAGGATCCGGGCCGGGGCCACGTACACGCTGATGGCGCTGGCGTCGTCGATGTTGTTCCTCATCGCGATCGCGATCACCTACGCGGCGACGGGCACGCTGTCGATGGCGCAGCTCGCGGTGCGGTTCGGCACGCTGCCCGAGCTGGTCAAGCTGCTGGTGGAGCTGACGCTGCTGCTGGCGTTCGCGATCAAGGCGGCGATCTTCCCGGTGTCGGCGTGGCTGCCGGACTCCTATCCGACCGCGCCCGCGCCGGCGACGGCGGTGTTCGCCGGGCTGCTCACCAAGGTCGGCGTGTACTCGATCATCCGGCTGGAGGCGCTGCTGTTCCCCGGCGGGCCGGTCTCGACGCTGCTCATGTGGGTGGCGCTGGCCACCATGCTGGTCGGCGTGCTGGGCGCGGTCGCGCAGACCGACATCAAGCGGATGTTGTCGTTCACGCTGGTCAGCCATATCGGGTTCATGGTGTTCGGGGTGGGACTCTCGACCGTGATGGGCATGGCGGGCGCGGTGTTCTACGTGGTGCACCACATCACCGTGCAGACCAGCCTGTTCCTGGTGACCGGCCTGATCGAGCGGCGTACCGGGACCACGTCGGTGACCAGGCTGGGCGGGCTGATGACGGTGACGCCGGTGATCGCGGTGCTGTTCTTCGTCCCGGCCATGAATCTGTCGGGCATCCCTCCCATGTCTGGATTTTTGGGCAAATTGATGCTCATTCAGGCCGCGCTTGACAAGGGCGGCTGGCTGGCGATCGTCCTGGTCGCCGGCGGGCTGGTGACGAGCCTGCTCACCCTGTACGCCATCGCCAAGACGTGGGGCAAGGCGTTCTGGCGGCGGCCGAAGAAGAGCCGCTTCGGCCGGGTGGTGGAGAGCGAGGAGTACACCGGCGAGGACCCGGTGGTGACCACGACCAGCACGCCGCCCGCGCTGCTCGGCGCCACGGTGGCGCTGGTGGGGCTCGGGTTGTCGTTCACCGTGCTGGCCGGGCCGCTGTCGGCGCTGGCGGTGCGGGCGGCGGGAGAGCTGATGGCGCGCGAGCCGTACATCACGGCGGTGCTGGGGAGGGGGCTGAGGTGAAGTACCTGGTGCCGCGGCTGTTCGGCAGGCCGGTGCCGGTGCCGCTGGTGTTGTGGCTGGCGCTGGTGTGGGTGACGCTGTGGGGGAAGCCGTCGATCGGCAACGTGGTCGGCGGGCTGCTGGCCGCGACCGTGGTGACGTGGCTGCTGCCGCTGCCGGTGCTCGATCCGGGCATCAGGATCCACCCGGTGGGGCTGGTGCGGTTCCTGGCCGTGTTCGGGGTGGACATGCTGGTCTCCACCGTCCGGGTGGTGGTGTGGGTGCTGCGGCCGGGGCCGCCGCCGACGCAGCTCATCCGGGTGCGGCTGCGCACCTCGTCGGAGTCGATGACGGTGATCGTCATGGTGGCGCTGACCACCGTGCCGGGCAGCCTCGTGGTGGAGGCGTACCTGGACCGGCGTGAGCTGCTGCTGCACGTGCTGGGCCTGCCCGGCGACGCCACCGAGAAGGTCAGAGCGGACGTGGCCGCGCTGGAGTCGCGCATCGTGGGCGCGTTCGGCACCCGGGCGGACCGGGAGGCGCTGCGATGACGGAGGCGATCTACCTGGTGGTGATCGGGCTGCTCGGCTGCGGCGCGGCCGCCACCCTGTACCGGGTGGGACGGGGGCCGACCATGCTGGACCGGGCGGTGGCGCTGGACGTGCTCACCTCGCTGTCGATGTGCGGGGTGGGCGCGTTCGCGGTGGCCTGGGACGACTACTCGGACCTGCCGATCCTGCTCGTGTTGTCCCTGCTGGGGTTCGTCGGGTCGGTGTCGATCGCCAGGTTCTTCTCCGGGCGATCCCGATGAGGCAGGTTCTGGAGGTCGCCGGGGCGGTGTGCCTGCTGGTCGGCGCGGCGCTGGCGCTGTCGGCCGGGGTGGGGCTGGTGCGGTTCGGCACCACCCTGGAACGCATGCACGCCGGGACCAAGCCGCAGGTCCTCGGCGTGCTGGTGGTGCTGTTCGCGATGTGGCTGCGCCGGCCGACCTGGGCGAGCGCGGGCCCGCTGCTGCTGGTCGGCCTGTCGCAGGTGATCACGGTGTCGGTGGCGGCGTACATGGTGGCGCGGGCGGCCTACCTGCGCGAATCGCCGTCCGACGACACGTCGCTGCCGTCGGACGAGCCGTCGGACGAGCCGTCCGACGAGCCGCCAGACGGACCCTCGGACGAGTCGCGCGCGGATGACTGACCGTTGGCCTCGGAGCGGTTGAGCGCGGGCTGGCCGAACCACGTCCACAGCGCCAGCACGGCCAGCACGCCCGCGGTGACCCACGCCAGCGTCGGCCCGAACAGGTAGTCGATCACCAGCATGGTGGCCGTGGTCATCGACAGGGCCAGCGCCAGCGCGCCGGCCAGGCCGTAGAAGTTGGAGCGGGCGACCAGCTTCTCCTTCAGCCCCTGCCTGAACAGCACCCGGTGCTGCGCGGTCGGCGCGATGTAGCAGATCGACGCGACGGCCGCGCTGACCAGCGCCACGAAGAACAGCCAGCGGTCGGCCGTGTCGAGCCGGTCGAACCCGGTCGAGAACGGCACCGTGAGCAGGAACGCGAACAGCACCTGCACCCCGGTCACCGCGACGCGCGCACCCTGTAACAGCTCCACGAAGTTCCGGTCGGCGCGTTCCTCGTGCGACTCCTGTTTCACCTGACCTCCCCCTGCTGACGAGAGGTGTCCTCTTCCATCTGAGCTCAGGCCAAAACCTTCGCCGGGGTGATCGGCAGGTCGCGGATCCTGCGCCCGGTGGCGTGGTGCACGGCGTTGCCGATGGCCGCGGCGGTGCCGACGATGCCGATCTCGCCGATGCCCTTGACGCCCATCGGGTTGAGCCGGTCGTCCTGCTCGTCGATCCAGACCGCCTCGACGTCGGGCACGTCGGCGCAGGCCGGCACGTGGTACTGGGCCAGGTCGCGGTGCAGGAAGCCGCCGAACTCCAGGTCGGTGAGCGTCTCCTCGAGCAGTGCCATGCCCAGGCCCATGGTCATGCCGCCGATGAACTGGGACCTGGCCAGTTCGGCGTCCACGATGTGGCCGCAGGCGAAGACGCCGAGCAGGCGCGGGACCCTGATCTCGCCGGTGACGGCGTTCACCCGCACCTCGGCGAACTGGGCGCCGAAGGCGTGCCTGGCGAGCGCGGCGTCGGACTTGACCTCGTCGGTGGTGTCGGCGAAGCCCTCCTGGCCGTCGCGCCGGAGCGCTTCGCAGGCGCGTACCACGGCCGAGCCCCACGAGGCGGTGCCCATCGAGCCGCCCGCGACCGGGGCCTTGGGCAGGTCGCTGTCGCCGATCTCGACGTGTACGCGGTCCGGGGCGACGCCGAGCGCGCCTGCCGCGATCTTGGTCAGCGCGGTGCGCGCGCCGGTGCCCAGGTCGGTGGCGGCCACGCGGACGTGGAAGTCGCCGTCGCGCACGACGGCCGACGCCTGGCACGGCGCGCGCCTGGCCGGGTAGGTGGAGGCGGCCACGCCGGTGCCCACCAGCCAGTCGCCCGCGCGCCTGATGCCGGGGGCCGGGTCGCGGCGGTCCCAGCCGAAGCGGCGGGCGCCCTCGCGCAGGCAGGCGACCAGGTTGCGGGAGCTGAACGGCAGCCCGCCGTCGGGATCCGTGTCGGGCTCGTTGATCACTCTGAGCTCGACCGGGTCGAGCCCGGCGGCGGTGGCGAGTTCGTCCATGGCCGATTCGAGCGCGTACATGCCGGGGCATTCGCCGGGGGCGCGCATCCACGACGGGGTGGCCACGTCCAGCCGGGCCAGCCGGTGCGCGGTGCGCAGACTGGGCGTGGCGTACATGGTGCGGGCCACGACGGCGGCCTGTTCGGCGAACTCCACCAGCGTGGAGCTCTGCACGTACGCCTCGTGCTCGATCGCGGTCAGCCGGCCGGACCGGTCGGCGCCCAGGCGCAGGCGCTGGATGGTCGGCGTGCGGTAGCCGGTCAGGTCGAACATCTGCTGCCGGGTCAGCGCGATCTTGACGGGCCGCCCGGCCTTCCGCGCGGCGAGCGCGGCCAGGACGGCGTGCGGCCTGGTGGTGCCCTTCGAGCCGAAGCCGCCGCCGACGTGCCGGTTGACCACGCGCACCCGTTCCTCGGGCAGGCCGAGGGTCTTGGCGATGGTGGTGCGGTCGGTGGCCGCCCCCTGCGCGGAGTTGTAGACGAGCAGGGTGCCCTCGTCGTCCCAGAGCGCGATCGCGGCGTGCGGCTCCATCGGGTTGTTGTGCAGGACCGGCGTGGTGTACGTGACGTCCACGGTGGTCTCGGCGGCGGCCAGGCCCGCCTCGACGTCGCCCTTGGCGGTGTCGGCGGGAAAGCCCGCGTTGACCTGGTCGGGCGTGTACAGCCCGGCGTGGTCGGTGCGCAGCGTCACGTCGTGCGGCTGCGGCAGGTAGGTGACGCGCACCGCGTCGGCGGCGGCGCGGGCCTGGTCGTAGGTGCCGGCGACGACGGCCGCGACGATCTGGCCCCGGTAGGCGATCTCGCGGCCCTGGAACAGCGCCAGTTCCGGGTCGGCGTCGGCGGCCAGCTCGGGCGGCTCGTCGCTGGAGAGCACGGCCAGCACGCCGGGCATGGCCAGCGCCTCGGCCGCGTCGATGCCGTCGATCCTGCCCCTGGCGATCGTGGCCTGGACGGGGTAGGCGTAGGCGACGTCCTCGACCGGGTACTCGGCGGCGTACGTGGCCAGGCCGGTGACCTTGACGCGGCCCTCGATGCGGTTCACGGCGCCAGCTCCTCCAGCGTGCGGACGATCAGATTGCGCGCCAGCGGCAGCTTGTAGGCGTTGCGCGGCAGCGGCACGGCCTGTTCCAGCTCCGCCTCGGCGGCCTGCAGGAACGCCTCCCCCGTCGCCGGGCCGCCGATCAGCGCCTGCTCGGCCCGCTCGGCCCGCCAGGGGGCGTGCGCGACGCCGCCGAGCGCGATCCTGCAGTCGTCGACCGTGCCGTCCCAGCGCACGTCGAGCACGGCCGCGATGGACACCAGCGCGAACGCGAACGACGCCCGCTCGCGCACCTTGCGGTAGAGCGAGGCGCCGGGCGGCGGTTCGGGCAGCTCGACCGCGGTGATGAGCGCGCCCGGCTCCAGCACGGTGTCGTGCTCGGGCGTGTCGCCGGGCAGCCGGTGCAGGCCGGGCATCGGGATGATCTGGTCGCCGCTCGGCCCGGTCACGTGCACCTCGGCGTCCAGCGCGGCCAGCGCGACGGCCATGTCGGACGGGTGCGTGGCCACGCAGGCGTCGGACGCGCCCAGGATGGCCAGGTTGGCGTGGTCGCCGCCGATGGCCGGGCAGCCGCTGCCGGGCTGGCGCTTGTTGCACGGCCTGGTGACGTCCTGGAAGTAGGCGCAGCGGGTGCGTTGCAGCAGGTTGCCGCCCACCGTGGCCATGTTGCGCACCTGGCCGGAGGCGCCGGTCAGCACGGCGCGGGCGAGCATCGGGTAGCGGGTGCGGATCAGCGGGTCGGCGGCCAGGTCGCTGTTGCGCACGGCGGCGCCGATGCGGACGCGGTCGCGGACCGGTTCGATGACGTCCAGCGCGAGCCTGCTGACGTCGACCAGGGCGGTCGGCTCGGCCACGCCCAGGCGCATCAGGTCGACCAAATTGGTGCCGCCGCCCAGGTACATGGCGCCCTCGCGGAACCTGGCGACCGCGTCGGACGGGCTGTCGGCCCTGGCGTACTCGAAGGGTCTCACCTGGCCACGTCCTCGATCGCGCGGACGATGTTGACGTACGCGCCGCACCTGCACAGGTTGCCGCTCATGCGTTCCCTGATCTCCTCGGGCGTCAGGTCGGGATCGACCAGGATGTCCTCGGTCACCGCGCTCGGCCCCGGCTCGCCCAGCATGCCGAGCGCCGAGCAGATCTGGCCGGGCGTGCAGTAGCCGCACTGGAAGGCGTCGCGCTCGATGAACGCCGTCTGCAGCGGGTGCAGCTCGGGCCCGTGCGCGAGCCCTTCGACGGTGGTGACCGCCAGCTGGTCGGCGGCCACGGCGAGCGTCAGGCAGGAGTTGGCCCTGCGGCCCTCGATCAGCACGGTGCACGCGCCGCACTGGCCGTGGTCGCAGCCCTTCTTCGACCCGGTCAGGCCCAGGCGCTCGCGCAGCAGGTCGAGCAGCGAGACCCGGGGGTCCACGTCGAGCGTGCGCACCACGCCGTTCACCTGCAGGGTGATCTCCATGGCGATTCGCCTACCCGACCGCTCACCGCGACAACCTCGCGCTGCGGCATGGAGGGGTAAAGCCGGACGTCAGCGCCCGCCCACGGGTCCGGGCTGCGGGGTTTGGCGTGCCGAGCCGGGGTAGCCCGACCTGCGGGGGTGGCATGAGGCGAGCGCTGGACGAGCAGGTGGACGAGAGCGCGGCGATTCTCACCGTGAACGCCGGATCGTCGAGTCTGCGCCTCGACCTGGTCGAGGGCGGCAGCGTGCTGGACAGCGCGCACGCCGAGCGGGCCGTCGACCCGACCTCCGCGGGCGAGGAGCTGGCCGCGTTCCTGGGCGGCCACTTCGACCGGGACGTCAGGGCCGTGGCGCACCGGGTGGTGCACGGCGGCGAGGTCGTGCGGTCACCGGCGGTGGCCGACGACGAGACCGTGGCGGCGCTGCGCGGCCTCACCTCGCTGGCGCCGCTGCACCTGCCGCCGGCGCTGGCGCTGATCGACGCCGCGCGCGAGCAGCTGCCCGCCGTGCCGCACGTGCTCTGCCCCGACACCGCCTTCCACGCGGACCTGCCCGCGGCCGCCGCCACGTACGCGCTGCCCGCGCGGTGGCGCGAGCGGCACGGACTGCGCCGCTACGGCTTCCACGGCCTGTCCTACGCCTGGGCCGCCGACCGGGTGGCCGAGCTGCTCGGCCGGGTGCCGACGGAACTCGATCTCGTGCTGACCCACCTGGGCGGCGGCTGCTCGGTGTGCGCGGTGTCGGGCGGGCGCAGCCTGGACACGTCCATGGGGTTCACCCCGCTGGACGGCGTGCCCATGAGCAAGCGCTCGGGCGGCGTCGATCCCGGGATGCTGGTGTGGCTGCTGCGCGAGGGCCACCTGACGGCCGACGAGCTCGGCGAGGGGCTGGAGCGACACTCCGGCCTGCTGGGATTGTCCGGCGGCCGGTCCGGGGACACGCGCGAGCTGGTCGCGGCCGAGCGCGACGGCGACGAGGCGGCGTGGCTGGCGCTGGCCGTGTTCGCGCACCGGGTGGCCAGGGAGATCGCCGCCGCGGCCACCTCGCTGCGCCGGCTCGACGCGCTGGTGTTCACCGGCGAGATCGGCTGGGACCAGCCCGAGGTGCGCGCGGCCGTGTGCGCCCGGCTGGGCCTGCTCGGCGTCGAACCCCCCGCACGCGGGAACCGCCACGACGACGGCCCGGTCAGCGCGGACGGCGCGGCCGTGCCGGTCCTGGTGGTCCAGGTACGTGAGGAACTGCAGCTCGCCCGCGAATGCCTGCGCATGCTGCGGCCACCGGAGGAGGACGACGATGGACCTCGCTGAGATCAGGGCGTCCGCGCTGCCGCTGACCACCCCTGCCGACCTCGACCCGGTGCTCGACCGTGTCGGCGACGCCAGGTTCGTGCTGATCGGCGAGGCCAGCCACGGCACGCACGACTTCTACGAGTGGCGGGCCGCGCTGACCAAGCGGCTCATCGCCGAGAAGGGGTTCTCGTTCGTCGGGGTCGAGGGCGACTGGCCGGACTGCGAGCGGGTGAACCGGGCCGTCACCGACAGCGGCGACCCGTTCGACGCGCTGTACGGCTTCGCCCGCTGGCCCACGTTCATGTGGGCCAACCACGAGGTGGTGGCGTTCTGCCGGTGGCTGCGCGAGTGGAACGACGGGCTGCCGCCCGAGCGCCGCTGCGGCTTCCACGGCCTGGACGTCTACAGCCTGTGGGACTCGCTGCGCGCCGTGCGCCGCTACGCCGCCGCCCACCTGCCCGAGCAGATGGAGGCGGTGACGAAGGCGCTGCACTGCTTCGAGGCCTACGGTCACGACCCGCAGCAGTACGCGCTGTCCACCCGGCTGGTGCCGGCCACCTGCGAGCAGGAGGTCGTGGACCTGCTGTCCGACGTGGTGCGCAGCGCCCCGCACGACGTGGGCGGCTTCGCCGCGCGGCAGAACGCCGAGGTGGTGGCCGGGGCCGAGGCGTACTACCGAGCGATGGTGCAGGGCGGGCCCGAGTCGTGGAACGTCCGCGACGTGCACATGGCCGACACCCTGGACCGGCTGGCGCTGTTCCACGAGGAGGGCGGCGCGAGCGGCAAGGGCGTGGTGTGGGCGCACAACACGCACGTCGGCGACGCCCGCGCCACCGACATGGCCGCGGCCGGGATGACCAACCTGGGCCAGCTCGCCCGCGAGCGCCACGGCGGCGACGCGGTCCTGGTGGGCTTCGGCTGCTACCGCGGCTCGGTGGTGGCCGGCAACCGCTGGGGCGCCCAGCACCGCGTCATGACGGTGCCGCCGGCCAGGCCCGCCTCGCTGGAGGCCACCCTGCACGAGGCCATCGGTCAGGAGCGGGCGCTGTTCGTCGTCCCGCCGCAGCCGCGCGGCGACTGGTTCGACGAGCCGATGGCGCACCGGGCGATCGGCGTCGTGTACGACCCGGAGCGGGAGCGGTGGGGCAACTACGTGCCGACCGTGGCGGGCAGCCGCTACGACGTGTTCCTGTGGCTGGACCGCACCGCCGCCCTGCACCCGCTGCACGGCGAGCCGTGGGGCGACGTGGAGCCGGAGACGTACCCGACCGCCATGTGACCGGTTGTCGGTGGCGGGTGGTTTGATCGGGGCTGTGGAGGCCTCCGTCGAGCAGCTCGTGTTCGTCCGCGAAG
The DNA here is from genome assembly GCF_013283785.1 of Nonomuraea antri. Lineage (GTDB taxonomy): Bacteria > Actinomycetota > Actinomycetes > Streptosporangiales > Streptosporangiaceae > Nonomuraea > Nonomuraea antri. The sequence goes on along the minus strand of NZ_JABCPZ010000127.1, from coordinate 5,941 downwards.
ACGAATACACCGTCGCGCGCATGAGCGCCGAGAGCGTGCCCGCCTTCGTGGCCACCGGGCGGGCGCTGGCCGGGGCGCAGCCGGGCGAGACACTCCGGCTGTCGGGCGACTGGGCCGAGCATCCGCGTTACGGGCGGCGCTTCGCGGTCGCCGCCTGCGAGCGGATCGTGCCGGCCACGGTCCGGGCCATCACGATCTACCTGGGGTCGGGGCTGATCAGGGGCATCGGGCCGCGGCTGGCGTACGCGATCGTCGACCACTTCGGCGAGGCCACGCTGAAGGTGATCGACGCCGAGCCGGAGCGGCTCACCGAGGTGGTCAACATCGGGCCGGCCAGGCAGGGGCAGATCGTGCGGGCCTGGCGCGAGCAGAAGCAGATCGCCGCGCTGATGGTCACCCTGCAGGGGTTCGGGGTCAGCCCGCTGCTGGCGGCCAAGGTCTACCAGGTGTACGGCGACGACTCGGCCGAGGTGCTGGCCAGCGACCCGTACCGGATGATCGGGCGGGTCAGGGGCGTGGCGTTCCACACCGCCGACCGCATCGCGCTGCAGTCGGGCGTGCCCGAGCGCAGCCCGCAGCGGGTGCAGGCGGCGCTGCTCGACCGGCTCGAGTCGGCGGCCGGCCGCGACGGGCACTGCTTCGTGCCGCTGCCCAACCTGGTCGCGCAGACGGCCGAGCTGATCGAGCAGGAGCAGGGCCTGGTCGCGCGGGCGGTCGACGCGTTGCAGGCCGAGCGGCGGGTGGTGGTCGAGGCGGCCCCCGACCAGCCGGGCGGCGCGGCCGTCTACACCAAGCAGACCCACGGCCGCGAGGTGCGGCTGGCCGCCGAGCTCACCCGGCTCATGCGGGCCCGCTCGACGCTGCCGCTGCGTGCCTTCACCGAGGACACGAGCCTGCACGACGACCAGCGCGCGGCCGTGAACATGGCGCTGACCAGCACGGTGTCCGTGCTGACCGGCGGTCCTGGCGTCGGCAAGAGCCACACGGTGAAGGCGATCGCCACCACCGTGCGCGCGGCCGGCGGGCGGGTCACGCTCGCGGCGCCCACCGGCAAGGCGGCCAAACGGCTGTCGGAGCTGACCGGGCTGCCCGCGATGACCGTGCACCGCATGCTGGCCCATCAGCCCGATCCGGCCAAGCTGTTCGACGAGACCCCGGTGCAGGCCGATCTGGTGGTGGTCGACGAGGCGTCCATGCTCGACCTGCACCTGACCACGCGGCTGGCCACCGCGGTGCCTTCGGGCACGCACCTGCTGTTCATCGGCGACAGCGATCAGCTGCCCAGCATCGGGGCCGGCGACGTGCTGGCCGACCTGCTGAAGGTGGAGGCGGTCCCGCGCGTCCAGCTCACGCACGTGTTCAGGCAGGCGGGCGGCAGCGGCATCGTCGAGGCCGCGCACCGCATCAGGGCCGGGCGCATGCCGCTGACGCCCGGGCGCGGCGGGTTCTGGTTCGAGGAGCTCGACGACCCGGCGAAGGTCGCCGACCGGGTGGCGCACCTGGCGATGGAGGCCATCCCGCGCAAGCAGGGCGTCGACCCGTCGCAGGTGCAGGTGCTGTGCCCGATGCGGCGCGGCGAGACGGGCACGCTGGAGCTGGGCCGGCGCATCCAGGAGCGGCTCAACCCGGCCGGCGACGGCAAGGACGAGCACTGGTCCGGCTCGACCGTGTTCCGGGTGGGCGACCGGGTGATGCCCATCCGGAACAACTACGACAAGGGCGTCTTCAACGGCGAGATCGGCACGGTCACGGCGGTGGTGCGGCAGGACCGGGTGGTGGAGCTGCGCACCGACGACGGCGAGATCGTCCAGTACGGCTTCGACGAGCTCGACGACCTCACCCACGCGTACGCGATCAGCGTGCACCGCTCGCAGGGCAGCGAGTACCCGTTCGTGGTGGCGCCGATCGTGGCCGAGGCGGGCGGCATCATGTTGCGCCGGCGGCTGCTGTACACCCTGGTGACGCGGGCCAAGGCGTGGGTGGTGCTGGTGGGGCAGCGGGAGGCGCTGGAGCTCGCGGTGCACCGGCTCGGCCGGCCGCGCAACACCGGCCTGGCCCGCCGCCTGGCCCACAGCCTCGACCTGTGACGCCGTCCCCGTGCAGGGGTCAGGGATGGGGCTGGCCGATCGCGCTGGACAGGAGTTCGGCCAGGTGGCGGCCGCGGCGGCCGGTGCCGCCGGCGGCGATCTGGGTGCGGCAGGAGAACCCGTCCGCCAGGATGGCGTGCCGCGGGTCGGCGCCGCGCACGGCGGGCCACAGCCCCTCCTCCGCGCACGCCACCGACGTCTCGTAGTGCCCGCGCTCGAACCCGAAGTTCCCCGCCTGCCCGCAGCAGCCCGATTCGAGCACGTCGGTGTGGATGCCGAAGCGTTCGAGCACGTCACGGTCGGCGTCGAAGCCCATGATGGCGCTCTGGTGGCAGTGCACCTGGGCGATCGCCTCGCCGCCGCTGCTGGGCGGCCGCCAGTCGGTGTCGTGCAGGAGTTCGGCCAGGGTGAGCGTGCGTTCGGCGAGCAGGTTGGTCTGCGGGGTGTTCAGCAGTTCCGGCCCGTCGGCGCGGAAGACGGCGGTGCAGCTGGGCTCCAGCCCGACCACCGGCACGCCCGACTCCAGCCACGGCGTCAGCGCCGACACGGTGCGGCCGAGCACCCGCTTGGCGATGCCGAGCTGCCCGGTGGAGATCCAGGTCAGGCCGCAGCACAGCGCCACCGGCGGCACGTGCACCTCGAACCCGGCCGCCTCCAGCACGTGCACCGCGGCCCGGCCGATGTGCGGGTCGAAGTTGTTGGTGAACGTGTCGGCCCAGAGCACCACCCGTCCCCGTTCCGGGCGGCGGGCGAACGGCCGCCGTTTGAACCAGTCGGTGAACCGTTCGCCGGCGAACCTGGGCACCTCGCGCTCGGGCGCCATCCCGGCGGCGGCCTTGACCAGCCGCGACAGCCCGGGCGCGTGCGTGACCGCGTTGACCAGTCCCGGCACGGGCGCGGCGAGCGCGGCCCACAGCGGCAGCCAGCCCATCGAGTAGTGCGCCATCGGCCGCACCCGGTGCCGGTAGTGGTGTGCCAGGAATTCCGCCTTGTAGGTGGCCATGTCCACGTTGACCGGGCATTCGGCGCGGCAGCCCTTGCACGACAGGCACAGGTCGAGCGCGTCGCGCACGGCGGTGGAGCGCCAGCCGTCGGTGATCACGTCGCCGCGCAGCATCTCCTCCAGCAGCCGCGCCCGGCCGCGCGTGGAGTGCTCCTCCTCGCGGGTGACGCGGTAGCTCGGGCACATGACGCCGCCCTCGAACGTGTGCTTGCGGCACTTGCCGGTGCCGACGCAGCGGGTGGCCGCGTGGCCGAAACGTCCATGATTGTCGGGGTAGGTGAAGAAGGTGTGGCGCGGCTCGACCGGGAAGAAGTGCCGCTGCGTCAGGTTCTGGTCCAGCCGGTACGGGTGCACGACCTTGCCCGGGTTCATCCGGTCGCGCGGGTCGAAGATGGCCTTGAGCCGGCCGAACGCCTCCACCACCGCGTCGCCGAACATGCGTGGCAGCAGTTCGGCCATCGACTGGCCGTCGCCGTGCTCGCCGGACAGCGAGCCGCCGTAGGAGGCGACCAGGTCGGCGGCCTCCTGGGCGAAGGCCCGGTACTTGGCGATGCCGTCGTCGGTGTGCAGGTCGAGCGGCATCCTGCCGTGCACGCAGCCCTGGCCGAAGTGGCCGTACAGGGTGGAGGCCTGGTAGCCGTAGCGGCGCAGCAGGTCCTCGTACTCGCGCAGGTAGGCGCCGAGCCGTTCGGGCGGGACGGCCGCGTCCGACCAGCCCTCGTAGGTCTGCTTGCCGGTCGGCGGGTACGCCTCGACGCCGAGCCCCGATTCGCGCAGCGCCCAGAGCTGGTCCTCCTTGACCGGGTCGCCGAGGAAGGAGGTGGCCGGGGTGGGCGCGTGGGCGTGCTGCTCGACGTCGCGCATCATCTCCTCGGCCCGCCGCTCGGCCTGGTCGGGCGTGTCGCCGCCGAACTGCACCAGCAGCCAGCCGCAGCCCTTCGGCAGCTCGGCGAGCGCGGGGTCGTCGGGGCGTTCGCGGCGGGCCAGGTCGAGCATGCGGTCGTCCATGGCCTCCAGCGCGATCGGCCGGTGCGCGGCGACGAGCGGCACGGCGTCGGCGGCGCTGAAGATGTCCTGGAAGCCGAGCACGGCCAGGGCCCGCGCGGGCGGCCTGGCCACCAGGCTGAGCTCGGCGCGCAGCACGGCCACCAGCGTGCCCTCGCTGCCGACCAGGGCGCGGGCCACGTCGAAGCCGTTCTCGGGCAGCAGCGAGTCGAGGTTGTAGCCGGACACGCGCCGCTCCAGCTTGGGGAAGCGGGTGCGCACCAGGCTCATCGTGTCGTCGCGCAGCTCACGCAGCTCGCGGTAGATGTGCGCGAGCCGGCCGCCTTCGGCCTGGATGCGGGCGTACTCCTCGTCGCTCGTCTGGCCCACCCAGGCGCGCACGCCGTCGTAGGTGACGATCTCCAGCCGCACCACCGACTCCGACATCTTCCCGTACGCCTGGGCGCTGGCCCCGCACGAGTTGTTGCCGATCATGCCGCCGATCGTGCAGGCCGGGTGGCTGGACGGCTTCGGGCCCACCATCAGCCCGTGCGGGGCCAGCTCGCGGTTGACCGCGTCCAGGTTGGCGCCGGTCTGGACGATCGCCCGCCGTCCCGCCACGTCGACCGACTCGACGCGGTGGCAGTGCTTGGACCAGTCGATCACGACGGCCACGTTGCAGCACTGCCCGGCCAGGCTGGTGCCGCCGCCGCGCGACAGCACGGGCACGTCGCGCGCCCGGCACACCGCGATCGCCGCCGCCCCCGCCTCCGGGGTGCGGGGCACGACGACGCCGATCGGGACCTGACGGTAGTTGGAGGCGTCGGTGGAGTAGGCGGCCCGGCTGCCGGCGTCGAAGCGCACCTCGCCGTCCACGGATTCCTCGAGCCGCCGTCGCAGCGTCTCGACGTCGAGGTCGCGGGGCGCCGAGGTGCGGGTGACGGGTGTGCTGACCAGGCTGTCCATAGCCTCGCCCGTACCCGTGCCGTCTCACGCCCGGCCCAACCCCGCGCCAAGCGAGCGTCTAACCCCCGTCTGGACGCGCTACACGCCGAGCAGGTCGGTGAGGTCGTCGGCGTGTTCCTCTTCCTCCTCCAGGATCGACTCCATGAGGCGGCGCGTGGTCGGGTCGCCTTCCCCCAGCCACCGGATGATCTCCTGGTAGGTGGAGATGACGATGCGCTCGGCCCAGAGGTTCGATTCGAGCAGCGCCTTCAGGTCGGTGTCGGCCGGCACCTGGTAGTCGGTGTGCGAGCGCTGCACCAGTTTGGCCGGGTCGAAGTCCGGCTCGCCGCCGAGCTGGCTGACCCGTTCCGCGGCGCGCAGGGCGTGCTCCAGCTCCTCCTTGGCGTGCTCGGTGAACTCGTCGGACACCTGCGCCCGGTCGATCCCCTTGGCGGAGATCGCGTGCCTGGTGTAGCGCAGCCAGCACACCACCTCGGTCGCGATCACGTCGTTGAGAACGTCGATGACCTTCTGCGGATCGCGTCCGAAGGTCTCCGTCACCGGGCCGTCGTCCATCTTCTGGCGTACCTGGTCGCGGATCCTGGTGACGTCCAGGACGAAGTCGTCGGTCTGAGTCATGTGATTCGTCATCCTTCCCCCGCGGAGGAGTTCCTCCTGGTCAAAGGTAACTTTCAGCGGCGGGCGCGGCGGGCTGCGACACCCCGGTCCCACCGGCGGATCTCCGGCGCAGGCGGCCGGCGGTACCGGGGGCGGCTCGGGGCTCCGGCGGTCGGCGGTACCGGGGCGGCTCCTTCGGCGGTTTGGTCGGCGGCTCGGGGGGCGGCTCGGGCTCCGGCGGTCGGCGGCTCCTTCGGCGGTACCGGAGACGGTTCGGTCGGCGGTACCGGGGGCGGCTCGGGGA
>NZ_JABCPZ010000126.1 GCF_013283785.1 Nonomuraea antri | reverse complement strand
GCCCCCATCCGCCCGCCAAGAGACGGGAACGCCAACCTCCAACCACCCGCGCCCGTAGGGAGCAGAAACACCAGCCACTCGAGAGGGCCAGTACCGGGAACTGGGACCTGGGGCCAGGACCGAGACCGGAACCAAGACCAGGGCCAGGGCCAGGGCCAGGACCGAGACCGGCATCGAGACCGGGACAGGGACCAGGGGCGAGGGCGGAACCAGGGGCGAGAGCGGGATCCGTACCGGGACACCGAACACCCGGAAGACCGAAACTTCCCTCGCCCAAGCAAATCGTGCCACCCGCACCCGCCGAAGGAGGCGCAGGCGCAGGCCGATGCAGAGATGAACACCACCTTTCTTCAAAGCCCAGGCACCAACCCGGTCTCCCGGGCTTGCTCATCCTCCCGACAGACCTCCCACAACCACGTGTCCTCCCACTCCCCCGGACACTCCTCTTGCAGCGGATCCACCGGCCCGGGCGTAACCGGCTCCTCCACCTCAGGCAGCCCCGGCAGCACGACCGGTGCCGGAGTCGCCACCACTGCCGGGGCAGGCATCATCCCCGGCACAACCCCCTCATACCGCCGATCCGGCCGAGCAGGCGCCGGCACCCAAACCGGCTCGAACGCCACCCACTCCTGCACCTGCCCCCGCACATGCACGACCGCAGCCTGCCCCTGGATCACCCCCATCTCCCCGACCAGCAACCCCCCAGCCAGGATCGCCGGCGCCAACAAGGCCCCGACCAACACCACGGGCCGCCGCCTCCGCGGCTGCGAACGTCGTCTCTGAGTCACAGAGCGACGCTATCCACGCACCAAGAGCAGGAATCTGAGCACTTGTCATGGCTTTACCGCAGCTCAGAGCAGCCATAACCCGCTCGTCGAAAGTTCCGGCCACCTGACGTCCCACGCACTCCCGGACTTTCGCTAGGCTTACGAGAGTCCGCCTCCGTAGCTCAGGGGATAGAGCACCGCTCTCCTAAAGCGGGTGCCGCAGGTTCGAATCCTGCCGGGGGCACTCTTCTCCACCAGGCATTCTGGCCTCTGACCTGCGGTTTCTCAGCCGCAGGTCTTTTGCTTTCCTGATCTGCGTAGGCGACCGACAGCGTCTATATGCAGCTGTAGGACCATGATCAGGGGACATGCGGGGGACGATCTTGGTTGCGTTTCCCGAGGTCAGCCCCAGACCGCTGGGGCGGCGCTGAGCAGACGCGAGGGTCGTGTCTAGGGTGGCGACGTGCAGCGCCTTGTCCTCTTTGACCTTGATAGAACGCTCATCGACCTCGACACCGCGTTTCTCCGGTGGGCGGAGGAGTTCGCGGAGCAATGGCGGCTGGGATCCGACGCAGTCGGATGGCTGCTCTCTATGGATAGGGAGGGACATCCACACCGCGAAGCGCTGTTCAACAAGGTACGAGAACGCTTCGACCTGCCGGAGACGATGGAAGAACTGTGGGCCGTCTACCGAAGGCGCATGCCGCACCTGGCCCAGTGCTATCCAGGCGTCCTGACTGAACTGGCCGAGCTAGGCGCTGCCGGCTGGCGGATCGGGATCGTCACGAACGGCATGGCCGACAACCAACTCGGTAAGCTGCAGCACACGGGCCTGGCCGAGGTGATCCACGGCTACGCCATCTCAGGCGCCGAGGGGATACGCAAGCCCGAGGCCGGGCTGTTCCACGTTGCCGCTCAGCGATGCGGAACCGATCTTGCCGAGAGCGGCTGGATGGTCGGTGACAACCTCATTGCCGATATCCAGGGAGCCGGAGCCGCCGGCCTGCGTTCCATCTGGATCGATAGAGGTACCTGGCCAGACCAGGATCACGAGGCGGATCACGTCGTCGCTGATGTCATAGAGGCGATCGCCATCCTGCGTAGTACGTAGCGGCGCACGAGAATCGTTCAGCCCATGCCGCTTCAGTAGTTCCCCTCGACTGAGGCATAGTCGCCGCTTATCGTCACATCATTCCCATAGTTAGTCGTCCCCAACGATCCAGGGGATCCCGGATGATGGCCACGCAAGAAGAGATCGAGGCCGCTCGGCGGACGATCGAGTATTTACGCGACCAGCACGCTAAAGACGTGCGCAAGCTCGTCGACCTGCTCCAAAGCGGTGCGATGAAGGGTAAGGCCGCGGACAAACTCATCGAGGACTGCAAGGGCTGGGAGGCTGCCTATAAGAGCGTCTTCAGTCGCGCGCTCGCGCTGGTGGAATCCACACCTGTACGCCCGGACACCGGGAAGTCAGCCACCGAGCCATCCTGGCCAGGCCAACCGCCGATCTCGCCCCCAGGGGGGCTGCGCCGATGAGCACGCCCTCGAACCGGGTCGGCATCGACCCCACCCTGATGACTCAGCTCATCAATGAGATCAAGCGACTGGCGCAGTCATGGCCCGAAGTTGATGCCCGGATCGGCCAGGCGTTGAGCTCGATCGGCATGAGCTTGTCTGGACCGGGATTGTTGAAGGATGTCAGCTTCCAGATCGCCCAGGAAGTCCCCAGCCTGCAACGACGCCTGGACCTCATTGTGGCCACCCAGAAGATCGGACTCGACAAGGGAGTGGTCTGGGCGGACGAGTCACTGTGGGTCTCCCACTCGCCCGCCAGCGGTGCTGCAGCAGCCAAGTCCGTTGCCGATGAACTGCGTCAACTACGAAAGAACTTCCCCTTCCACCAGCAGCCATTGAGTGACAAAACGCTCGACACCTTGGAAAAACATCGGAACGATCCCTACTTCGCTATCGCTTTTGCCAAGGAGATGCCACCGGGAGAGCTCAAAGAGATCCTGTCGACTCTCAATAGCGTCATTGACACAAATATCAGCAAACCCAATAGAGAAGCAGCAAAAGCAGACAGAGATCGACTGGTCGCCGCATTAGGTGCGATCCTCGGCACTGCATCGCGAGGAGTCGGCGATATGCGCCTACCTAGCGGATATGTTGATCAGCTAATAGCCGTTGATGCCAATACAAGGAGAGCCAATATCGATGACCTGCTGAAGCATGGATTGTTTGATGACGCCTTTTTGCGTGACATCGCCAACAAAGTTTACGACAATGCTCTGAGAGACCGCGGCGACCGAGACGGAATCATGGGCTTCGGGCCAGGCCTGGCGGCCGCTCTGGCAAAAAACCCACGGGTGGCACAGGATTTCTTCACAGACCCGGCAAGGAAGCCTCTGGGCTTTCTGATGCGAGATAATCTTTGGAAAGATCGAGGGTTGGCGATCGGACGCGCGATCGAGGCAGCTTCAACGACATATCGCGACCATACCCACCCGCGGGGAACCTCGCGCGGCTACAAGTCGGCCATGATAGCCTCGTGGTCCATTCTGTTCTGGTCTGACAAGAAAGTTCAGAGTAGAATATCCAACTCCAAGATGAGCTTCGCCCGCGTCCTCTCCAATTACATTAGCGACGTGAATCGCCTATCACCGGAAGCGGAAGAGAAGGCAGGGGTAACTCCGTTGCCCGACGCCGATCCCGCCCTTCCAGGAATACAACCGTTCGGAGCACTCCTTAGCTATCATGGAGTCCCGCGAGCGATGACATGGGCTTTCAAAGATCCCGCAGCTCTCAAAATCGTGGCTGAAAGTCAGGGGAAATATAGCGTCCGGGTGATAGATGCGCACGCAGCAGAGATGGCGAAGGCCATCAACAGTGCTCTTGAATCCTGGCACAAGCAGCACCCAGATGCGACGGCAGCCGAGGTCAGCGCCAAGCGAAAAGAGATCGTGTACGAGTCGATGACCGGCAGCTTGGCAGAGGAATTCAAGGCTCGAATCCAACGCCATAGCGAAACGTTCCGCTCCATTGTCGATGCTGGAAACACGGCCAACATAAACGAGGCAGATGCGAAAGACGAGAGTCGAGAAGCATTTCAAGATGCTGCGGTTGATATTCTGAAAATGGTCCTCACGCCAGCAGGGGACATAATCGTAGCCGGATATGAATTCATGGGAAAAACAGCCGATGAGACCATCAAATTCGAAGAAGGCATGAAGGCGCGACAGAAGGCTGAAGCGACACTCGATACAACCAAATACCTGTTCCGCGACCTGGCCGCAGATGCCATGATGCGTCACGGTCTCTTCGGCAGCGAGGAGCCGCCCCGAGAGCCACACCCTCATGCATACGAAAACTACGCCAAGGGTTCACCCGGCGACTTCATGAAAAACGGCCGAATCATTCCCCGCACTTGGATGACTCCGGAGCAAGATTACGCCTACCGTGAATGGCTGAAAGAGTCATCGGCCATGAGGGCATTCTCAGGGGTCGATAAGGCTGTCGAGGACGGATTCAAGGCAGAACAACCGAACTATCCTCTACCGGGGCAAAAATGAGATCGCATCCTTGGAAGCTAATCGCGGTCTTCGTTGTCGCTGTCGTAGCAGCGTGTTCATCTCCACCTCCTCCCAAGGATAATCGTCCGCTGGGCGCTGTAACCGCCATACCGGGAGAGTGTGGAATTCTGTCCAGCCAAGCGATCAGTCTGACGGTCGGGCTGAAGCACTTCTATGCCAGCGGATCGGAAGCTGCGAATCACTTCACGTACTGCCTCGTCTCCAGGTCTCGGGACATCAAGGAACCCGCGCGGCTGTCGATCGAGCTCCATGACCCGCTTCCCTTCTCACAAGAGAGCCTGGAAGCCAGGAAGGCCAGCGACAAGGGGACAGAGCTACCGAACGGGCTGGGTCCCGGCTACAGCGCCATACTGCGTGACAGGCAAGGGAAGGCTGTTGGCGCTTATGTTTCCGCTTGGACACCGGATGCTGCGAAGCTGTTGTCCATTCGGATTCTGCAAGGCGCTCCCGGACGCGACCACCGAGCCGATGCGATCGAATTCGCCAGGCAGCTCAAGCCCCTACTACTGGCACCACGCCCGTAGTTGTCGCGATCTGCTGAGCCTGAGGCCCCAGCAAAGAGCCGGGGCCAGGGGTCAACGTGAATCATCGGTGAAGAGCTTCACCGATCTTCCCGTTGATAAGCTCTTGCTGACCGTCCATGCACTTGGCGTACACGCGTAGCAGGACATCAACACCATGACCAGCACGCTTCGCGACCTCAGGAGCCGGGACCCCCGCATTCAACCAGAGGGACACCGCCGCATGGCGAAGGTCATAAGGCCGCGATGCCAGCGACGAAGCCACCTGTGCCGAAGTGAGGACGAGCTTGCGCGCCTCTTGCCAGACGTAAGAGTGCGCCGAACTGGAGTAAGTACCGCCCGTCGCCGTCTGGAAGAGCCTGCCGTCCTTCGCGGTGCCGTACTCGGCGAGGTGTTCGCGGAGCATATTCACAAGGACGGGCGGGATCGGGATCTCGCGAGTCTCCTTGGCCGCGCGGTGCTTGAGGCTACGTGACTCGTGGGTCTCCCCCGAATCTGTCCAGCGCTTCGTTCCCTGAGGACGTGCCCGCTCCAGGATGATCAGGCCCCATCCCGACTCGGGCAGGGTGCAGTTCTCCCGACGCAGATCCGCCGCCTCCTCCGGCCGGAGTGCCGCGTAGTAGATGCAGGCGAACAGCGCCTTGAGCCGAGGCCCGCGCTTACGGCCGACCTGGGCCACGGCGTCGAGGAGTTGCCGTGCCTGGGCCGGATTGACCACCGTTCGAGGGTCAACCACGGTGACAGCCTTGGGTACCGTCCATTTGATCTGGTCGAGCGGATTGCTGCTGAAGATCTTCTGTTCGACCGCATGCTCCAGCAGGTGATGAAGGATCGCTCTCTTGCGCCGGATTGTGTTCGCGCCGGCGACCTTGCCTGCGAACGTGACGGAGATGGCGTTCAGCGCCGTTCGCAGAACCGCGGGCTCTCCTAGGTCCGTCATCGGGACGGATGCCTTCTCCAGCCAGTTCATGGCCGTGGCCTGCGCCGCCGTAAGTGGCGTGCGACGGCCTTCAGGAAGAAGCGCGTGGATCCGGAGGACCTCCCGCAAGTCCTCGTCGGAAGGACGGCGAGGTGCGTCGGTCACGAGTGCGGGGATCAGGGAGAGGAGAGCGTACGCCTCCGTCTCCCGTGTCCGGCCCGCCAGGGTGCGCCAGCGCCCCAGGACGTAGGACTGGGCGAACTCCAGGAAGGACGGCCCCGAGGATTCCTGATCGAGCATCGACACCGGCAGGCCGGTTGTGATGTCGAACTCCTCCCCCGCCTTGGCGGCCTGTCGCAGGTCTGACAGGAACGCGTTCGCCAGCCCTTTCGTGCGGAAGGACTTCGACTTGGCCTTACCGGCCACCCGCCAGCGGGCGATGAAGGCGGCCGTGGCGCGGTCGGTGCGGTGCTGGACGCCGCCGAGCTTCACGTCGTACGTGGTGTTCATGCCGTCTCCCGCCGCGAGTCGAGCCAGGCCATCAGGTCGCTCCGCCAGACGCGGAGTTCGAGGTTGGGCAACTGGACGCAGACCGGCGCACGGCCGAGCTCTCGCCAGCGGTAGAAGGTGCGGCGGGACACGCCGCCCAGCTCGTCGAGGACCTCTGGAACGGTCAGCAGCTCATCGCGCCTACTCATCCTGCTCACCCCGGTTCGGGTGGAAGGCACCGTTGATGGCTGCGGCGAGGACCTGTTCACCGGCGGTCAGTCCCTTGCCGACGTATTGCCAGTGGGCGATGACCAGGACGGTGTCTTCGTCGAAGAGCGGCAGGCGGCCGGTGGAGATGCAGGTCTCCCGCATGTGTTCCTCGCGGGCGGCGCGCAGCGCGCCGAGGGTGGTGGAGTAGCGACGGGACTTGGTGGAGAAGTGTCCGCGGAAGCCGAGCATGTGCGCCCATTGGATGAGCCGGAGTTCGGCCAGCTCGTCGAGAGTGCCCAGACGCAGACATTCGCTGATGAGCCGGCGGGCGTGGTCTCGGACGGGCAGGGCTTCGAGGTTGTCGAGCGGTTGGATGCGCCGATCCAGGGTGCCGACGCATTCGGCGGCCTTGGTGGCGTACTTGGCGATGTAGGCGGCGACGGCTTGTTCGGTGAGTTCGCCGGTCATGGTGATCGGCCGGACGTCGAGTTGGGTGCCCCAGCGCAGGGTTCGGGCCGGTTCCCCAGGGGCTTTCGGCGTGGTGACCGTAACCGCGCTGGCCGCGTGCTGGACGGCATTGGTCAGGGCATCGGCCGTGGCCCAGGCCGGTGGCTGTGAGTCGGGGCCGTCTGGCCCGTCGAGGCGGATCACGGCGTGGAAGTGGACGACGCCACGGCGCTGGTATTCGGCGACCTTGGCGAACGAGATGGTCAGGCGTTCCCGCAGTTCGCGGAGTGTCAGGCCGGTGAGGCGGGCGAAGCGGCGCCGCAGTGCTTCGGTGAAGCGTCTCCAGAGTTCGGGCGCGGTGGCGTTGAACAGGACCGACCCGGTGTAGTCGTAGCAGTCCGGGCAGAGTGGTTCGCCCAGGTGGGCATCCTCCGCCCCGTGCCGGGATGTGCAGGACATGACGCGTCCGTGCGGGCACGTCTTCGCGTCGCGGCGAGCGTGGCACGGCAGGACCTTGCCGTGCTTCTCCCTGCGAACGTGGACAGCCCCGAAGGATGGGGCGGTCAAGGTGACGAACAGGCACGGGTGAGCGGTGACCGTCTCCGGAACTCCCTTGCCGCCAACCAGGCCGGCCCGGACGAGTTGGTACGTGTCGGCCCGGTAGACCTCGGCGCAGGCGGGGCATCGGGAGGCGCGGCGGGTCTTGCACGGTACGCGCAGGACGCCATCGGGTTCCGTGCGCGTGGTGTAGCGATGGAGCAGTCGGCCGGTGGCCTGGTCGAAGTGCTCGACCTTGCCACGAAGGTGGATGGGCTGGCGGCAGCCGCCGGTGGCGCGGATCTGACAGGCCCAGCGGTCGTACCCAGGGTGGTTGAGCCGGGCGATGACGCCTGCTGTCGCAGGCGAGTGCAGACGAGGCAAGATGGGTTCCGTCCTATCCAGTGACGCTGGTGTGGATGGCCCCCGGCCTGGCGGACGTCTTGGCGGATGTGTGGCCAGGCGGGGGGCGCTACGGCTATGCGCCGTGGTTGTCGATGCCGCTGCCGTTGCAGTCGGCGCAGGTCTGGTCGTCGGTGAGGCCGGTGCCGTTGCAGGTGCAGCAGCGGTAGCGAGGGGCGGGCTCGTCCATGTCAGCGGTCCTTGCGCGGAGCGATGCGGACATAGACGCGGTAATTCCGCGGGTGCGCGCGGTTGGGATAGGCGCGCGAGACGGCGGTCACGGTGAAGACTTCGCGCAGGTGGATCATGCCGAGGGTGATCTCGGCTCGGCTTCCTTCCAGACGGATGCGCATGGCGGTGTTCCCCTTCAGTCGAGGTCGAGGTCGAGGTTGAGGTCGGGCTTGACGCAGCCGAGGTAGCTGCGTTCGGCGTCGTGACGAGCGCGAGCGGCGGCTAGAACGGCCACGGCGCGGTACTCCACCGGCCCGAAGAGAACCGAGGTGGCGTAGTGGCCATACGGCGAGTCCTCGTAGTCGATCTCCGAGCCGACGCGAGCGGCGATCTTGTCGATCTCCTCGCACATCTCGGCGTCGCTATCGCTGTCCGGGAAGTGGTGGATGGTGACGCTGGACGAGACCGGCACATCGGGGTGGGCTTCGAGGAAGGCGGCCAGGTCGAGCAGGCCGTTGATGAGAGCGGCACGACGGTCGTTCATGACGGTCCCTTTCATGCGGCGTCCGGGCTGTTGTGCAGGGTGCGCAGCAGTTCGGAGGCGAGTTGGTCGGATACGCCCAGTTGGGCGCGGAGAAGGTCTTGGGTGATGGCCTTGCCGTGCTTGGCCGAGTGCTCGTCGGCCACCCGGCGGGCGTAGGCGACCAGGGCGGGAGCGGGACCGGCGTCCTGTTCGTCCTCCTTGGCGGGGACGAGGGCGGGACGATCGGCCTGCGGCGGGCTGGTCGGTGTGGTGGGCAGGACGGTGCAGGACGAAGGCTCGTCGGCGGGACTTGTGGCGCGGCGTTCGAGCATGGAAACCGCGACGAGGAAGGCGCCGGCCGGTGTCGCGGCCGTGATCCAGCCCCACACGGTCGGGTCGGCTTGTTGCAGGTTGGCGGCCAGGGACAGGACGATGCCGCCGGTCAGGACGAGGACGGGCCAGGAGATCGGACCGCGGCGCACTCTGCCGTTCTTCTTGTCCCGCTGCCGTTCGCGAGCGGCCATGACGCAGGTCAGGTCGATGCAGACGGCCACGGCCCAGGACATCCAGCCGGACTGTCCGTTCTCGCTGGCGGTGTCGCGGATGTGGGTGAACGAACCCGCTCCGGCGATGAGGGCCAGGACGAGGACGGGACCGGTGTCGAGCAGCCAGTGTGTGAAGCGGCGCATCTTCTGTCCCCCTTCACGACGGTCAGGCGGCGGGTGCTTCGTGCGGTTGAGCGGTCATGACATCCGCCCACTTCGGTGCCTGGTCGGCGTAGGCATGAGCGGCGTGTTCGGCGACTTGTTCGCTGACGTAGAAGGAGCGCGCGCGGTACCACTGGCCGTCTTGGCTGGCGACGATCGCGACGCCGGGCGTCTCGGCGGCGATGGCCCGAGCGGAGACGAGCGCCGCAGGGTCGAGATCGCCGAGGGTCATGGTGGCGGTCTCGGGATCGTTGACCCGATGGCAGATCCGGCCCGAGCACTGCGCGCGCAGCGCCGTCACGCCAGGGCCGAGGTCGGAGCCGATGCGCTGGCCACAGCAGAACAGGTAGATGCCGAACGCCCTGCCGAGCTGTGCCACCCGCAGCAGCGCCGTCGAGGTCTTGGCGACCTCGTCCTTCTCGCTCTTGTCGGCCATCAGGTACAGCTCGGCCAGTTCATCGATCAGGACGACGATGGGAATCGGGCGCATGTCGGGCGGCAGTTGCCAGATGTTGCGGGCCGCGGCCATCCGGCATAGGCCCATGCGGTCGGTCATGAGCGCCACCAGGTCGTCCAGCAGGCCGCCGCACTCGGCGCGGTTGGTGGCCAGCGCCGACAGCCGGGGCGCGTATGGCGTGAACTCCACACCACCCTTGAGATCGAAGCCGACCAGCGCCACGGGTTGTGGCGCCAGGCCGACGATGAGTGCGTTGGCCAGGTTGGACTTGCCGGACTGCGTAGCGCCCGCGTTGATCCAGTGCGGGACGGTCTTGAAGTCGACGACCCACGACCCGCCGGTTTCCAGCCGTCCCACGGTGACTTTGAGCAGTTCGGTGGACGGCGGGAGCTCATCGACTTTGACCAGCGGATCTCGCATGGTGACGGCCAGGCGTACCCGTCCGGGCTTGTCGGATGAGACGCGTACGGCGTGCACGCCCCAGGAGTGCGCCAGCCGTTCGGCGGCGTCGGCGTAGTCGCCGGGGATCTGCCCTTCCAGGGTGTGCAGGGTGACCCGCCATCCGTGCCGGGTGGGCAGCGGCAGCCACATGAACGGCTTGGTGTCCACCGCGATGCGCTGGAACTTCCGCTTGACCCGGACGACGCCGGTCGAGGCGACCAGGCCGGGGACGGTGGTGAACCAGAAGCGCTGCCGCTTCTTCGTGAGGTTGCAGCCGAGCGCGACCTTGCGCCAGGTCGCCCTGATCCTGATGGCCATCAGCGGGTAGCCGACGACCAGCCAGAAGGAGCGGTAGTGCCAGTGGTGCCAGGCCCAGAGCCCGGCCACCGCAGTGGCCAGGACTCCGAGCATCAGGAGGTGGTCAGACACTGGCGGCCTCCTGTTGTGGAAGCAGCGCCGAGGCGCGGTAGCTGATGCCCCAGCGGCCGGCGATCTCCCAGACGTAGCCGACGAGGTCGACGGCGTTGACCTGATCGCCGGTCTTGATGGGCGGCTCTCCGGTGATGCCGATCTTCACGAGTTCGATCCGGCCGAACTCGTCCTCCACCGACACGGTCACCTCGTACACGGTGTTGCCGTTCTTGTCGGTCTTGATCTCGCCGGTGTCCCTGTTGAGGACCCGCGGGCGCGGGGCCTTCACGCAGGTGACGGCGAGCTTGCTGGTGTCCACAGGGATGGGGACGGTGCGCATAGTTCTTTCCTTCGAGTAGTCGCGATGTGACTCTATGTATTCATAGAACACTTGGCATTCTAAGTTGTCAAGGGCTTCCACGAAGACTTGGTTGGCATGTCGCGTCGGGTGTGCTGAACTGGAGGTCAGACGCCCTCATGAAAGGCAAGCAATGGTCGAGAAGACCGGCCGTCCCGGCTATCTCCAGATAGCCGACGACCTGCGCGCGCAGATCAGGACGGGATCGCTCCCGCCCGGCGCGGCGCTGCCCTCGACCGCCCAGCTCTGCCAGCGATACGACGTGTCGGCGAGCGTCGTGAAGGCGGCCATCAGTGTTCTCCGGACCGAAGGCGTGATCGTCGGCCAGCAGGGCAAGGGCGTGTTCGTCCGCGAGGGGGTCACCATCCCCGCTGACGACTTCGCCTCACCACTGGTCATGGAGCAGCTCGCCCAGATGCGGAGCGTTCTTCAGGATCTCGGCGATCGGATCGCCGATCTTGAGAAGGCTGTGTTCCAAGAGCGGAAGCAATCTCGCTGAGCCGGCAGGCCAGATCTTCCATTTCTGACCTGATGGCCTGAAGTTCCGCCAAAAGTCGGCTGTTTCTGGTCATCTCGGCATCCCGTTCCGGTTGGCCACTATCCCCTTTGGGATGCCTCAAGTTCACCGCTCATTCGCGCTGTTGAGTATCACGGAGCGTTAGCTAAGCTTCATCACGGCTGCCTGCGCGGCGGTTTCACATGCGCTTTCACATGCGTCGTTGACCCTGCCAGTACAAAGTGCGCAAAAGGATGCGATGAAGACAATTCACCGCCCTGGGTGGCAACCCGTGGTGCTCCGCCGGCATCGAGAGGCGCACGGCCTGAGCCTTGAAGCCGCAGGTGAGCAGCTCCGCCAGGTGGCCAGTCGGCATGGCATCACCGCCCCCGCCGCCAACTTCCAGACGCTCTGGGCACATGAACACGGAACGGTATATCCAGGACCACATTACCGGCGGGCCTATTGCCTCCTATATCGGACGTCCGAACCGGCACTCGGTTTCCGGCTGCCGCTCCCCGGCGAGATATCGGAAGTGGAAAACTCCATCTCCGATTTGCCCAAACCGACAGATCCAGCCGCAGACCAGGAAGCCGCTCAGGTTATTGAGCAAACTCTGATCAAGGTCTCTGGCGCGCCGTCGACCGCCGAGCAGACCGCCCTCCTGAATCGAGTCGTCGATGCCTGGCGACGCCGCCACGGCCAGGGCAGCCCGAAGCCGATCCTCACCCTCGTCGGTGGATACGCGGGATCGGGCAAGACCGAGTTCTCCCGCTTCCTGACCGACATCACCGGCTGGGCCTTCCTGGACAAGGATTCCCTGACCCGTCCCATGGCCGAACGCCTGCTGATCTCCCTGGGCGGCGATCCACACGACCGTCACAGCGACCTGTACCTACGCGAAGTTCGCCCGCTGGAGTACCGGTGCCTGATGGAGACGGCGTTCGACAACCTGCGCGCGGGCACCTCGGCGATCCTGTCGGCCCCCTTCATCGCCGAGTTGATCGATCCGGACTGGGTCAGCCGGCTCACCAACCGTTGCGCCGCGATGAGCATCGACGTGGCAGTGGTCTGGATCCGCTGCGACGTCGACTCGATGCGGGAGTACATCGAGTTCCGCGGCGCCGCCCGTGACGCCTGGAAACTCGCCAACTGGGACACGTACACCAGCACTCTCAACACCGAGACCAGCCCGGACACCGCGCACATCACCGTGGACAACCGCCTCGGCGCGGCGATCAGTCTCGCCGACAAGACCCGCGAATCGTTGAAACGGATCCTGACATGAAGGGCATCGTCCTGTACGGGCCGCCGGCCAGCGGTAAGAGCACGACCACCGCGGCCTTGGCAGAACTTGATCCCCGGTTCGTGCTGCTGCGCAAGCTCAAGGCAGGCAACCAGCGTGGCACCGAATACGACTTCGTCGACGCCGAGCTTCTCGCGCAACTGCGAAGCACCGAGCGGCTGCTGGTCGAGACCCACCGCTACGGCAACACGTACGCCATCGACCGCGGCCAGGTCGAGCAGTTGGTTCTCGCCGGGCAGGTGCCGATCGTCCACATGGGGAACATCCCTGATATCCGCCGCCTCGTCGCGGCTGATCCGTGGCTGCTCGTCCTGCTCTGGGTGTCTCGCGAGATCTGTGAGCAGCGGTCTCGGCACCGCGGCGACAGCGACACGGCGAAGCGGCTGAAGGCGTGGGACGAAACCATGGAGGACCTGCAAACGCACGGCCGCGACGTGTTCTCCCTCGCCGTTCATACCGACCAGGCCACCCCCGAACAGGTGGCGCGCCGCATTGCCGACGCCTTCATGAACAGCCGGCTCCCCCTGTGAATCACCGCGCCCGACCGTTCAGGATGCGCGTCCACAGCCTTGCCGCTTCTCGCGCCGGACCCCATGGGCTCTCAAGGGTGCTGATCGATCCGTCGTCATCCAGCGACACGTACCGGACGAAGGCCAACCCGCCCGCCGCACAGAGCTCGAAGATGGGCCAGCGGCAGGAGCAGGTGACCTCGCGGACGCGCACCCTGGCAACGCGGTCGGCAGCACGCGCCCACTCCACCCGTTCGGCCCCGGCCTGCGGAGTGGCGACATGAGTGCCGTGATAAGCGTCGAGAATAGGAGCAGCCGTCACGAGATCACCTCAGCCCGTTCTGCTCATCGAGCAGCGCCACGAGCGTCGCGAGGTCATCAGCACTGATCGTTTGCCGCAGTCCGCGCACAAGCGCCTCGTCGCTCAGGGTCACGCCGCTTCGGGTCGCGTAGAAGGTGCCCGCATCACTGCGGAAGAACGACCAGGCGGGGAACGTGCCGCGTAGCGCGCCGAGGTCATAGCCGTTGGTTGCCACATGACGAGCGTAGGAGGACAAGCGAAGCCTGTCTACCCCTAGGGGTACCGAGGGGTAGCAATAGGTACCGATAGATCTATAGAGGCGTGTGAAGAACCTTGACGCCCCCTTTCTACCCTTAGACCTGTGATGGACTTCGAGCCCGACCGCCCACGCTGGCAGCAGATCGCGGATGTCCTGCGTTCCCGCATCGCGTCCGGCGAATACCCGCCAAAGTACCTGGTGTCTGAAGTCCGGCTTGTCCAGGAATTCGGCGTCGCCCGCGACACCATCCGCAAGGCCATCAAGCAGCTGCGCGAGGAAGGCCTGCTCTACACGGTGCCCAACCTGGGCAGCTTCGTCAGCCCGCCGGGCGAGGCCGAACCCAACGAAAGCTGAGCTGTCGCCGGCACCTGGGCAGTAGGCTCCCGGCCGTGAACCGCCGTATCGACTACTACGACGACCCTGCCGCACCGGCGCCGAACAGTCTGGTCCCGTCCGTGAACGTCGTCGTCACCAACGACGCGGGCGAGCTTCTCTTGATCCGCCGCAGCGACAACGACAACTGGGCACTCCCCGGCGGTGCCATCGACCTCGGCGAGTCCATCCCTGCCGCTGCGGTCCGAGAGACTCTGGAGGAGACGGGGATCACCTGTGAGATCACGGGGCTCGTCGGGACGTACAGCGACCCTAAGCACGTCATCCTCTACACGAGCAACAGCGAGGCTAGGCAAGAGTTCTCTATCGTCCTCACGGCGCGTCCAGTCGCCGGCGAACCAACGCCGAGCTCAGAATCGCGCGAGGTCCGCTGGGTACCCAGGGGCGAAGTTGAGAGCCACCACATGGACCGATCGATGCGCTTGCGGATCAGCCACTACCTCCAGGGACACGGCCCGCACATCGGCTGATCAGCCCTCAGCCAGTCAAGCGCCAACGAACCAGAACACGCAGAACCAGCAGGACGGGACAAGCCGAGATCATCCGATCCATTGATCATCCTGCCAAGGACTCACGCCGGACTCACGCCGGAGCCGATGAGAACTTTCTCTACGTCTTCAAGGCGTGCCGCCTACGGCGCCCCGCGCGCGTTGGACGGTCGCTGCCCCGCGCTGCGGCTCTTCGGCCGGTCGCGGGCAGCGCCGCCCGCGCACTCATCAGCCTTGTCCGTCTCTTTCAAGGAGTCGGTTATTCAGGGGCCCAGGCCGTGACGATCGCCGACTTCGGTCTATACCGTACGGGGCTGGGGCGATCGGCTGCCGCGGCCCTCCTTCGTCGGGCCTTGCCACCGGATGACGTGGTACGGGCCTCAGCGAGTGCGGGCCATGTACTGCCGTGGGGTGTACCACACGAGTAGCCTTCTGGCGTACCTCGATGAGGGTCTGCAGTGATTTTTGGAGTCGGCGATGTCGGAAACCATGGCCTCGTTTGAGGTCGACGGACGGTTTCGCTTGAGTGGATGGTTGGTCGTCAGCACGACGCCGACATAATCAAGGCTGGTGCTCAACCCGATGCTGGGTCTATGGATTCGGAACAGCTACAAGGCGCGCGCGTATGAGCATGCAATCTGATGGAGAAGTGGTGTTTGAACGGGGACAGCGGGTCCGGGTTCAGAAGGACGGGGTGCCCGAGTTCGCGACGATCCGGTTCGCGCTCACGGGGGACAAGCCCGGGTCATGGGACCTCATTCTGGTTGATGACGAGGATCACCGACACGAGGTGAATCTCGCGGCTGGAGACATGGTCACGGTCCGGCCGCTAGTCAGCGACGGACGGGCTGATTCCGCCAGGGTACTGGCCGCGATGTGGACCCGGTGGATGGACGCTGCGGCCACCAACGCCGAATCCAGCGCAATGGCGTCGACGCCGTTGAAGCCGTACGCCCATCAGACGACCGCCGTCTACGGTGCGATGCTGCCACAACCACTGCTGCGGTTCCTCCTGGCCGATGAGCCAGGCACCGGAAAAACAATCATGGCGGGCCTGTACATCCGGGAGATGCAGCGTCTGGGGCTGGTCAAGCGCGCAATCATCGTGTGTCCTGCGAACCTCGCCACAAAGTGGGTGGATGACTTCCAGCGCCTCCTGGGCGGCGGGCTGCGCCAGCTCACCTCGGCCACCGTGCGTGAGGACGCGTTGAACTCCAATGACCTGTGGGTGGTGTCGCTGGAACTGGCGGCGGTCAACCCAGCTGTCCAAGACGCCATCCGCCCGGACAAGGCCGGATGGGATCTGGTGGTGTTCGACGAAGCGCACCGGCTGACGCCGACTGCGGCCGGATTCCACCAGGTCGGACGGCTGCTGGCAAAGAACACCCCGCGCGCGGTTTTGATGACTGCGACCCCGCACCGGGGTAAGGAATGGCTCTTTCGGCATCTGCTACACCTTGTCGACCCCGAGATCTACCCAGATCCGGGCAGTGATCCCAATGTCGAGCTCAACGCCCTGCGGCCCGGCCCGATCCACTTCCTCCGGCGAATGAAGGAGGACCTGGTCGACTACGACGGCAAGACGAGGTTGTTCAAGGGCCGCACGGCCCAGAACCACAACGTCCCGCTGTCGCAGATCGAGTACAGCTACTACCAGGCTGCTCTGCAGATGGTCGACCAGTTCTTCCCACCGACCGCGCAGCGGCTCGCCCGCATGGTCTACGGCAAGCGCGCGGCCTCCAGCTTGTACGCTCTCGCCGAGACCCTACGTAGGCGCTATGACCACATGGGGGCGATGAGTGAAGCTGAGGCCGCGCTGATCGCCGAAAGTGCGGACCCCGGTGATGAAGCCGAAGCGGACGAAGCGAGGATCGTCAACGCCAGTTCTACCTCCTCCAGGGCCGAACGGGCCGCGATCAAGAACCTTGCGGATCAGATCGACGTCACGATCAGGGATCCCCGATGGCGGCCCTCGAAATGGAGCCGGCTTCACAACGACTGTCTGGCCAAGCACGGAATTCACCCTGGGAACGGTGAGCAGGCCGTCATTTTCACTGAATACGCGGACTCCGCAGGGTGGATCGCCGAACGGCTCGGCGCCCAGGGCTACAGCGCCCGGCTGTATTCGGGCCGGCAGAGCAAGCCGGAACGCGACGAGGTCCGCAAGGCATTCATGCGCGGTGAGTTCCAAGTCATCGTCACCACCGACGCCGGTAATGAGGGCATCGACCTACAGGCCGCGCGCGTCCTGGTCAACTACGACATTCCGTGGTCTCTGGTCCGCCTCGAACAACGGATGGGTCGCATCCACCGGGTCGGGCAGCAACGCGACGTCTTCCTGTACAACCTGGTCGCCACCGATACACGTGAAGGTGAGACCCTCCTGCGGCTGCTGGATAACTTCGTCGCGGCGGCGAACGAGCTACGCGGCCAGATGTTCGACAGCCTGTCTGCGGTGGCCGAGCTCACGGGTGTCGACTACGACAAATGGCTCTCCGACTTGTACGGCGATGATGAGCTCAAGAAGCAGCAGGCGATCGACGCTGGCCGTGCCGTACAAGCACAGGAGCTCGCCCGGGTGGCTCGACAGGTCCGAGACAACGAGCGGCGCCTGGCCAGCCAGGTCGATGCGGTAGCCGCGCTGACACTGCTTCAGCGCGACCTGTTCGCGCGTATCAACCCTGCCATCGTCGAGGCGTACCTCGACCGGCTCATGGCCGCCGGAGTCCTGCAATCGGCGCCGACCGCTGCGGGAGCCGGGTTCCGGCGGCTGTCCCTCACCCGCGGTTCCACGTTCCCTCCCAGCCTGGGTGGTGCCGGCGAGGTCCACATCGCCACGAGCGGGGACGCGGTGCGCGAGGCCGAGGGAAGTATCGATATCGGCGACACCATCACGCTTGGGCCCGGAGAACCTGGGTTCCCGGACTTGATCAACTTGGCCGCAGCGCGTCTGGCCGAAGACCTATACCAGTCCGGCGCCGCAGCCGACCCCACCAGCCTCACCCCCTACGACCTCTATGCGTACGAGGCGACACTGACGGAGAACGACGGCAAGCGGGCCAGTGTGTGGGCGACCCTGATCAAGGTCGACGACAGCGGCAACGCCCGGCCCGTTCGATGGGAAGCCCTGGCCAACCTCGTGGCCACCGACCAGCATGGCACCGCACCACACCCAGCGCGTGAGAACAGCGCGGACGCGGCGGCCAACATCGTGGCGGCGCAGACGATCGCCGAGCACCAGAAGGTCCGCTCCGACTGGTTCGCTCAGGCACGCAGGGATCTGACAAACCTGCCGTTGAGTTTGACTGAGACGATCAACGATCGTGACACACGGCTGGAACTGCGGCGGCAACTCCAGGCCCAGACTGCGCAGCGACTCGCAGAACTCGAACGTCTCGCGGACGTTCGCCTCACCGAGCCGAAGCTTGTCGGGCGGATGCGTGTCCTGGCGGCAGCGGATATCAGCGTCAAGGCTGAGATCGACGCTGAACTGGTCTCCATGCGGCACGTCCAGCAGTTGCTCGTCAACGACGGCTGGGTGGTCGAGGACGTCCACACCGAAAGCCGTGGATACGACCTTGAGGCTCGCCGCAACAGCCAGGTCCGTCACATCGAAGTCAAGGGCGTGCTGGGTAGCGCAGCTAGCGAGGGCATCCGGATGACCGGCAACGAAGTGCTTATCGCGACCCAGCACCGCAAGGAGTACTGGCTCTACGTAGTCGACCAGTGCACCGATGGAAAGGGCCGCTTCTTCGGCGCCTATCAAGACCCCGCCACACTTTTTGCCGACGACATGGTCGGGAACGCGATCTTCCGCGTCCCCGGCAGCAGACTTAAGAACGCACCAGGGAGCAACGTATGACCCGCATGATCGAACGATGGTTTCCCTGTGCAGAGGTCAGCGCCAACAGCCGATCAGGATGGGGCAGCGGTAACGCCGAAGTCGGTGTGATGACCTGGTTCGCCAAGCGTCCCTCCGCCCAAGCCAAGGCAGCGACGATTTGCTCTCTACTGCCCTGGCCCGACGACCCTGCTGAGCAGCAACGGCTCCAGGAATTGGTCCGCGAGGCGATGACGGGCCGATACGCGAAGGCTGAGGAGATCCGGCGCGAGGTCGTCCGCAGCGAGGGTGATGGCGCCAGTTCCCTCGACCCCTTCAGCGGACGAGGAATGATTCCTCTAGAAGCAGCACGGCTTGGCATCAGCGCTCACGCACTGGACTACAGCCCGGTTGCTGTACTGGCCTCTCGACTACTCACGGACTATCCCTGCCGGATCTGGGACGACGAACCGGCAATTCCCTACCTGCAAGAGGGCACGACCCTCATAGAGACCCGGCCACGGCTCGTGCAAGATGTTAAAGCGGTGCTCGTCGAGATCGACATACGCCACCGTAACGCGCTAAAGGAGTATTATCCGCAGGTCGCGGGTCGTCATCCATGGGGGTACCTCTGGGCGATCACCATTCCCTGCCAGGAGTGCTCACGGTACTTCCCTCTCATCGGCCAACTCGATTTGCGGAAGGCTGGCAAGCGCAAGAACCGCACCACGAAGGAAACTTTCCACGATCCTGGACAGTCGTACTACATCGACGCAGACACCGAAAGCGGCACCTGGTCTGTCGTGGTTCACGAAGGCTCCCCACGCCGGGCACCCACACGGCAGGTCCCACCCGGTAAGAGCAAGTACGACAGCAACGGCCGCCTGGCCGTGTGCCCTTTCTGTACACACGCGCATGACCGTCAGATGCAGATGCGCATCTTCGAGAAGGATCTGGGGCGCGATGCGCCGCTACTCGCCGCTGACATCGACCCAGACCTCGGCAAGTCCTACCGCCCGCTGGAGCGGGAGGAGCTCGAGGCCATCGAAGCCGCCATGACCGCCCTGAGCGAAGAGCCCCGCTTTGGGCCGTTCCTCGCCGCCACACCCGACGAGCGGATTCCCGCTGGGAACACTTGGACCATTCAAGCGACCGTCTACGGCGCCCGTACCTACGGCGACATGATGAACGCCCGTCAGACGCTGTCGTTCATCACTTTGGCCAAGTGCATCCGGGACATAGGTGGGGAACTGGCCAAGAACGGCAACAGCGACGACTACATTCGGGCCCTTACGGGCTACGCTGCCGCAGTTCTGGCTAGGAAGATCCGACGCGCCACTCGTGGCTGCACCCTCGATCCCAAACTCAACAAGGTCAACGACCTTTTCGCCACTGAGTCGAGCCTCAACTTCTCGTTCGACTATTTCGAGGTCGGCCTGGCCGACGGGCCGGGAAGCTGGGCATCTGTGGCCGACGGCACTCTCAAGGCGCTTGAGACGACCATGCCGCTTCACAGTGCCGTCCCCTGCGAGGTATCGCGCGGCTCGGCGATCAGTCTCCCGTTCCGGGACCGCAGCATAACCGCTGTCGTCACCGACCCCCCTTACGACGCCATGATCGACTACAGCGATGCAAGCGATCTGTTTTACGTCTGGATCAAGCGCGCCCTCGTCGACTCCTGGCCGGAATTGGGCATGACCGCACACGAATTCGGTGTGCAGGAGAAACAAGAAGAGATCATCGTCAAGAAGGGCGGGACGAGCAACGACGACCACCGCGACCGCCAGCATTACGACTCTCTGATTACCAAGGCGTTTGGGGAGGCACAGCGCGTAGTCACACAAGACGGCGTTGTCACTATTGTGTTCGGCCACGGCGAACCAGAGGTCTGGCAACGACTGCTCACCGCGATCCACGATGCTGGGCTCGTCCTCACGGGCGCGTGGCCGGCCAAGACCGAAGCGGGCGGCAAGGTTGGCTTCACCAATATCGTCACGACCCTGACGATGGCGTGCCGCCCCGCTCCTTCTGGGCGCCCCGTGGGCAGGAAGGGTGTCGTCGAAGCCGAGATCAAGTCAGAGATTAAGAAGCGCTACCTCGATTGGGAGCGGTGGGGCCTCGCCCCTGCGGACATGTTGATGGCAGCGGCGGGGCCCGCGATGGAAGCGGTCGGCCGCTACAGCGAGGTTCTCGACGCCAAGGGCGAGCCCGTCGACATCTATACGTTCCTGCCGCTGGCGCGTGCAGCAGTCCAGGAAGCCATGGCGGTCGAGATCAACCACGAGCCATTGGATGCCTTTGACACCCGAACCCGGTTCGCTCTGTGGTGGGTGAGACTGTACGGCCGTCAGGCCCAAGCGAAGTCTGAGCTACGGTGGCAGGCTCTTGCCTCCTCTCTCGATCTGACGGCGGTCCGTGATCTGGTGGCCGATGCCGGCAAAGGCGTCTGTTTCATCACATCTCGTGATCATGTCGGTAAGATCAATGGCGACTCGGCTGTGATCGACGTAGCCTTGGCGCTCGCCGCCGCATCAGAGGAAGGGCTGCAGGCCATGGGTCAGGTACTGATCGCCGCGGGGCGAACAGGGGACGACACCCATCTATGGTCGACCATCCAGTTCCTTGCCGATCGACTTCCCGCCAATGACCCGGACTCCGTAGCACTTACTCGCGTGCTGCGAACCAAGACGGGGATCAGCAGCGCGGCCGAGTCACTCGCGGCGAGCAATCGCGAAAGTATCCTCCGCCAAGAGGTTGATGACGCTCAGCTGAGGTTGATCTGACGGCGATGAGCGATCCCAACGTATACATATATTACAAACTAGGAGAATTACCGTGACGGCGAATGTGACGCCTTGGTGGAAGGCCCTCAAACTTCGCCCGGAAATTCTCAGCGCGTCCGGCCAAATCGACGACGTGCAGATGTCGCTGTTCGGAGCCGTGCACAGCAAAGGGACAGATCGACCACCGTACGCCAATGCGGGCTACTACGGGGAGATCACCCACCCAACCGGACGACTCATCGACCTGCTTACCGAGATCGCCGTCCGCATCGGCGGCGGCGCCGACTATCTCAAGGCACGGGCGGTCACCCGGCTCGATCAGGGAATGGGCGGCGGCAAGTCGCACGCCTGCATCGGTGCCTACCACTTGGCCGCTAACCCTGAGACCCTGCTCAGTACTGAGCTCGGTCAACAAGTCGCTGAACGCGCGCGCGCCAAGCTGGGGCGGGAATTACCAAAGGATCTTGGACATCCGCACGTCGTTGTGCTGCCCTGCGACAGCATGACCCCGGGTGCGGGGAAACAGGAGATCGACGGCCCAGCTTCCAGCCTCTACGAGCGTTTCCTGTGGCGGCTGTTCACCAAGGACTATTCGCTCTATGAGCGCTACCTGCCGTTCTGGAGCGACAAACACAAGGTCGCCGAGGCTATACGGGCCGTGAACCGGCCAGTACTGATCATTATTGATGAGGTGCTCGACTACGTCGGCAACGGCCTTGACGGTGTCAACAAGCCCGAGCTGGCTGCCCAGGATATGGCCTTTCTGCGCGCGCTACTCGATGTCGTCAACGACGTGCCACACGTCGCGATGCTCGTCGTGATGATCGCCTCAGATGCCGACAAGACCGCGCTGTCCAAGGCCGGCAGGGATCGCCGTGACGATCTCAACACCCTGCTCGAACGTAATGGGCTTCCTGCTACCGTCACCGAAGTGGGCGACTTCGCCGATATCCTGCGGCGAAGGCTCTTCGACGCCGAGCCCGCCGCCGAGGTGGTCGCGGCCACAGCTGCGCTTTTCACATCCGTGCACGGAGAGAAGGCGTGGGCCAAGAACGTATGGGACGCCATCGGAGCAGACTGGCGGCAGAACTGGGAGGCTGAGGTCACCGCCAGCTATCCGTTCCACCCCATGCTGATCAACCTTGCCAAGGAGGAGTGGAGCAAGGTCACCGGATTCCAGCGAGTCCGCTCAACGATCCGGATCTTCGCCGCCACGGTGTACGCCCTGCAACAGCGCGGCAAGTCGGGTGGCTGGGTACCTGTGCTCATCGGCCCTGGTGACCTGCCGCTATCGGACAGCACGGTCCGAGAAGCGCTGCTCGGCAGCGGCCTGGTCGAGGATGACCGAACGATCGCGAACTATCGGAGTCTGGCCGAGATCGAGATCGTCAACCACGACGGCACAGACGGTACTGCCCGAAAGCAGGACCTCGGGCGCGACCCATTTCAGTGGAACGACAGCAACCCGAGCGCGGCCGAGCGCGCGGCCACGTTCATCTTCCTAGCCAGCATTGTCGGCACCCTGCGGCCCGGCCGCGGGCGCGGCGCCAGCGCACCCGAGGTCAAGGCAGCCACCGCCATCCCGGACGTGCGTTACACGATCACCGACGCCGACATCGTGGTCGATAACCTCGTCCATCCCGAGCGGGGCATGAGCGCGCTCGACATCGTGCCTGGCCAGGGCAACAACAAGCCGGCCCGGTATTTCCTATCCACCCGTCTGACCCATCGAATGCTGGTCAGTAACATCCGGCGCACCATTACACATGCGGAGCGGGACGCAATCGTCGCCGAATTCGCCAAGAAGATCGCTAGCAGCGGCCCATTTCGCGACCACAAGTTCATCCCCGCTGATCTCACACGCCCTGCGGCCGACGTTCTGGCCACCAGCGGCCTGGATACCGCCTACACCACGCGATTGTTTGTGCTCGATCCCGCGCAGTTCAGCCTGCGTAACGGCATGGAAGAGGTGACCATCGAGGCGCTCACCATCGCGATGGGGCTCGGGCAAGGCGCTCAGCAGCTCCCCGTGCAGTGGGCCAGCAGCGCCGTATTCGCGGTGGCGAACACCCAGCGGCGCGGTCTGGCTCGCGGAATGGCAGTGGAGTACCTGGCTCGGCAACGGGCGCTGGCCGCGCCCGAGATTCAGAACGACGACGAGCTCAAGGCCACCGGCACTAAGGAACTCAGCGACGCCAGGCAACAGTTGGAGAAGTCCATCAAGCGGGCCTACCAGCACGTTGTCTTCCTCGCACAGCCGGACCCAAACGGAGAACGGTATCTGGATCAGTTGACATTCGACGAGGAAAACCTCACCGCGCTAGACGGCACCAGCATCTGGAAGGGGCTCGCAGATCGGGATAAGGTCTTCGACGCTGGAGAGTTCGGAGCCAGGGCCCTGGTGCACAACCTGCGCGAGCAGGACTACGACAAGACCCTCTCCGACATTCGGGCCGCCTTCTACAGCGCCCCTCGACTGCCGCTGCTGTACGGCGGCGACCGAGACCTTCAACAGGCGATCTACGATGCTGTCACCGGCGAGCTGGTAAGCATCGTAGACGGAACTGGCGCCGAGGTGGCAGTGACCGCTCCCAGCCAGGTCAACCTCTCAAGCACAGGTCTAAGATTGGCCAAACCGCAGCTGAAGGTGTGCGCAGAGTGCGGCCAACCAATCCATGAGGGCGCGTGCGCGACCGAGGGTGGTTCCGGAGGCAATGAAAACTCTGGGTCGAGTACCCCGGGTAGACCAGGAGAAACTGGGGCCACCGGGTCCTCCGAGCGCAGCGGAGGTGGCGACGACCGCGAGCCATCTGCCAAGGATCAGCAGGTCGCCTTCTCCTTCACAAGCAATCTGCTCGCCAGCGGCGATGTCGCCGACAAGTTCGCTGCTCTGTTCCGGGCCTTCTACATCTCACTGGACGAACGGCAGATCAGCTATCTGCAGGGCACCGTCCAGATGGTGCTACAAAGCGAGGCAGCCGCGCAGCTCCGCCAGCGGCTGGAGGAATTGGGGATCACCGCAACCTTCAAGGACATCTGACGAGCCGCCAATCCAGGGATGCAGAGTCCATCTTCGACACGAGATGATCGCGGAAGGATTCAGAGGTGATTTTCACCTGAAGGCCGGTAAGCGGGTGGAATCGCTAGAGTGGTCGCCCAGGTTCTTCCTTTGGGCGACCACAGCCCCTGGCTTGCCTCGTCCCCGAAGCAGACTAGGCGCCCGGGTCCGCGGCGATGGCTATAGGCCGGCCACACCGGCTCTTTCAAGGCAGGGATCACCTCTTCTTCGCACTCCACCACGCGTTGCACCTGCACCGGGTCAACAGTCTGGAACTGGTCAGCTACTCATCTGCTCCCCCTAGTCTCATGAGCCTGGCCTATCCGGGTAGCTGATGACACGTTAGTGCAGGTAGCGGTGTCGATAGCAATCCTTGACCATACCTGACTCGACAATCACCCCTCTGCACCCGTGCCATCGGTGCACAATACGGTTAGTGTTTGGGTATTGGTTTTGGTACCAAGGCCCCATATCCTGCTATAAGAACCAGGAGCGGCGCAGTGTATGAGCGCAGGGAGATCTACCCCAACCCCCCGCTACAGCTCGTGGTTGCAGAGGTCCGCTATCCAGCGTCACCGCGCTTGCGGCATGAGGACACCCTAGACAGGCTGCGGTTGGCACTTGAGGACATCTTGCCGATCCAGCGGAGAGAGCAGACCGTCGAACTAGAGATCACCGATGAAGGATCGCAGACTTCCCGGACCCTTGAGCTCTTCCGCCTGACGAACAGAGAGTCCACCATCTCTGCCGCGATCACTCAAGGTGCTACCATATTCGAAAGTACGTTCTATACCGAATTTTCCGAATTCCGTCGGCTAATTCGTCGGGTACTAGAGGTTCTGGCGGACCAGAGTCTTATTCCTGCAATAGAACGTCTAGGCCTCCGATACATAGACGAGATTCGCGTCCCCGGCAAGATCCGTGATGCGGCAGACTGGAGTGAGTGGGTCTCTCCAGAACTCGTCGCAATGGCTGGGCCCTGGAGAGATAACGCGGCACGCTCTTTCCAGAGTGTCGTAACGTATTCGATAGGCCCAGATATGGGTATGAACTTTCGATGCATAGCGGCTGAGGGGCCGGGAGTTTTCGTCAAAGGAACGGTCCTAAAACCGCGGCGACAAAAAGCGTCCGGCCCATATTTCGTGCTCGACATCGATAGCTACTGGGAGGCATCCGAGACATCGGAGGCCCGCAAGTTTGACGTTGAGGGGACGGTCGAGCTCTTTGATCGCCTACATGCGCCAACGGGCAAGAGGTTTCAAGACGCACTTAATGATCGCTCTCGCGCAGTCTTTCGAGGTGATATTTAATGACTTTAGGCGCGTACAACGACCTGACCTCACCCACTGGCACAAGCACTCGAACGATTCGCCAATCACCGTCTCCGACAGAGACCCGATCCACCATCCTCTACGAGGCTGGCCCGCTAAGAACGTACGTTAATAGCCTTAACGCCGAAATCGCTAAGGTACACCACGCTAGCCAAGACCTTGATCTCCAGGAACGCGCAGCCGTAAAGGTGCGTAGCAGCGTTCGAACGCTACTGGATGAACTCGCGACAGACCGAGGCATGTCGTGGGCCGACATGGCACGGCTCACGGGTGTCACAGTTTCGGCCATCCGAAAATGGCGCACCGGTGGGCAGGCCTCGGCCGAAAAGCGACTTGAGCTTGCCAGGCTCGCAGCGTTTCTGGATCTGCTCGAAGAAAACTGCATCGAAGACCCGGCGCAGTGGATGGAGGTGACCTTTCCGCTAGGGGAGGGTTACGCGATCCGGCCGATGGAGCTCTATGTCGCTGGTCACAAGGCGGAACTGCTGGACATCGCCTGTGGTCGCCGCAATGCGGCAGATGTACTTGATAGCCTCGATTCGTCCTGGCGGGATGCTCGGAGGAGTAACGTGGATGTCTACATCGGGCCGGATGGTGAGCCGGCACTACGGATCCGCGATTCTCAGTAGCGAGGTGCTGCGTGGGAGATCAGCTCGACCTGTCGCATCCTGATGCCCACGAGCATGTGTACAGGGACTGGGGCGAGGTCCCACCCCTCAGTCGTCCGTTGATGCAGGGTGATGTCTTTCAAGACGTCGCCCTGCCAGACTTCGATGAGCCGCCCGCCATGATCCAGGTGGTTGCTCATCCTTGTTCCATGCGGCGTGGAACGATCCTGCGATCACGAATGGGGGTTGCCCCCCTCAATCTCCAAGATGGGCGCATCGGGAAGACCATCTGGAAGAAGAACCTACGAGTCATGCCCCTTCCTGAGCTCCTGGGCCCAGGAAAACTGAACTACCTCGTGGATCTGACCGAGAGAACCTCGGTCAAGAGCGAACGCCTGGACCTGACAAAGCGAGTGGCTACGCTCAGCAATGACGGAATACTCCTGTTGCAACAGCGTGTAATTATGAACGACACGCGGTTACTAGTTCCTCTAGATAGGCTGTATGAGGTCAATCGACATGTTCTGACGGAGACGGAACTTCAGGAGGACTGGGCTGATACCGCTCTTGAGGGAGTATCCGAGGGAGACATCGCCTCTGCCCTGGTTAAGGCAAATGAAGAGTTCGACGAGTGGCTGGGAGCTGGAGATCCGTCACGCCGAGACAAGTTGCGCAACCCGATCAACCATGCGGAGCTAAGGAGAGAGGCCCGGCGCGAGGCGCGTTCTAGGTACTCCCACTGACATGCCAAGGCGTCGACACGGATTGCGTCGAAGTAGGATCATTACAGAGCGCTATAGTTTCCATCGCTCGAGGGTCACATAGACATGTTCTCGCAAACTCTGAGCATGAATATTGCCCAGCTTGTGAACCTCATGTGGGTGAATGAACTCGACGAGGCTGGTAGTGCTCCGTCGCACGCGCGTGTAGCTCAACCCTACAAGTGTGTATGGGAAACCATCCGGCTAAGCAGGTCGCGCGAAGGGCTCTTTCTGGAGATCCCACTGCTCGTGACCTCCGGATAATAGGCAATGACGAGTGGCAGGCACTCCATAAGCGGATCTCTCTCTGCGAGACATGCGGGGGATGATCTTACTATGCCTACCGAAGTTGGGAGCTGTTTGCGCAGCTCACACCAAGTAGGCGGGCCATACATACCCCGCTCTCCTAAAGCGGGTGCCGCAGGTTCGAATCCTGCCGGGGGCACTATCGTCCAGCAGCGACAAAGAGCCCTTGACCAGCTTAAACGCCGGTTGAGGGCTTTCTTGTGCGTCCGGTGGTGTACGGCTGTGGGTGATCGCTTGCGGTTGATCGTGCCAAATACGTGCGCACGCCTAGCGGCATGCCACACTCTTGCCGGGCCCTCCAACAACCAGACCCTGATTCACCGCCTCCGATGCTCCATCCCACACAGGAGTCCGCAATGTCCGATTCCACGAAAGTGCTCCAAAACGGCCTCCGCAGCCGGTAAACGCGCAGGTCGGCGAGAGTGCTCCCCGCGCACGCGGGGATGGTCCCTACGGGCGCGTGCGCACCATCCTGCGCGCCGGGTGCTCCCCGCGCACGCGGGGATGGTCCCAACAGGGTCGCGGTCTGATGCGCGCGACCACTGTGCTCCCCGCGCACGCGGGGATGGTCCCTCGGCATGGACGTCGGCCTCCGCCAGGGCGAAGTGCTCCCCGCGCACGCGGGGATGGTCCAGATATCGGGATCTTCGCGACGGGGGAGGCGGCGTGCTCCCCGCGCACGCGGGGATGGTCCCGCCGCGGTGGTGACGTCGCCGGCGGCGGTGACGTGCTCCCCGCGCACGCGGGGATGGTCCCGGGCGTGCCTTTCGTCGCGTCGGTGATGGCTCGTGCTCCCCGCGCACGCGGGGATGGTCCCGCGGCCGACCGCCGCCGAGACGTCGCCGGCTAGTGCTCCCCGCGCACGCGGGGATGGTCCCACGGCCTGGTTGCCCTGCTCGTGCGGTTCGGGGTGCTCCCCGCGCACGCGGGGATGGTCCCTTCGGCTTGCCAAGCCTTAGTGATTCCCTGAAGTGCTCCCCGCGCACGCGGGGATGGTCCCTCGGTCACCGCCAGGATGCTCGCGCCCAGGCCGTGCTCCCCGCGCACGCGGGGATGGTCCCGCCACGACGTCACCCCTTCCCCAGGACGGCCTGTGCTCCCCGCGCACGCGGGGATGGTCCCTCCGCCGGCGCGCCGAAGAGCTCCAGCGCGGCGTGCTCCCCGCGCACGCGGGGATGGTCCCTACACGCGCGAGACCGCCGACGGACCGTCTGCGTGCTCCCCGCGCACGCGGGGATGGTCCCGGCTGAGGGACGTAGGCGAATAGTCCGGGAATGTGCTCCCCGCGCACGCGGGGATGGTCCCCTGTCCCCTATCGGGGGCCGGATCACTCTACGGTGCTCCCCGCGCACGCGGGGATGGTCCCTGGTCGGCTACGTAGTCCGATGGCGGTTGGTTGTGCTCCCCGCGCACGCGGGGATGGTCCCTCATCGACCTCCTCACCGCCATCCGCCCCGACGTGCTCCCCGCGCACGCGGGGATGGTCCCCGCGAAGCGCTGAGAGCGATCCTGGCGGCCGTGTGCTCCCCGCGCACGCGGGGATGGTCCCTGCCTCAGATCTGGGAAGGGACGTCCGGGACGGTGCTCCCCGCGCACGCGGGGATGGTCCCGCACCCGGCACCGGCGAGAAGAAGGTCGCCACGTGCTCCCCGCGCACGCGGGGATGGTCCCCTGTACACCATCGTGTGAGAGTGAGAGATCAAGTGCTCCCCGCGCACGCGGGGATGGTCCCGGATCCTCGACAGCCTGGGACGCTTCCTTGATCCGATCCGTGCTCCCCGCGCACGCGGGGATGGTCCCGCCCGCAACACAAATGTCGCCGCTGGCTCTCCGTGCTCCCCGCGCACGCGGGGATGGTCCCTGCTGGACGTAGATGGGCTCGCTTCCGGGTGGGTGCTCCCCGCGCACGCGGGGATGGTCCCCTCGGCGCGGCGCTCCAGCTCGGCGAACACCTGTGCTCCCCGCGCACGCGGGGATGGTCCTGAATAAGCCGGGGTCTCCAGTCGGAGAGCCCCGTGCTCCCCGCGCACGCGGGGATGGTCCCTGCGACTCGTCGAGGTGGCGGGGCAGCGCCTTGTGCTCCCCGCGCACGCGGGGATGGTCCCAGGCCGGACGCGTTGGGCGTGACGAGCAGGGTGTGCTCCCCGCGCACGCGGGGATGGTCCCCCGGACGGGCCGGCGCACTGGCTCCGCCGCGAGTGCTCCCCGCGCACGCGGGGATGGTCCCGCGAGGATGAGCAGGATGAGGATTACGGCGTCGTGCTCCCCGCGCACGCGGGGATGGTCCCCGCTCGCACATGGCGAGGATCCAGCGCGCGTCGGTGCTCCCCGCGCACGCGGGGATGGTCCCCCGGACGGGCCGGCGCACTGGCTCCGCCGCGAGTGCTCCCCGCGCACGCGGGGATGGTCCCAGATCGGGCACCTCGCCGGACACGCTGGTGACGTGCTCCCCGCGCACGCGGGGATGGTCCCCGCGCCACGACGGCCAAAATGCTCAAGGCTCTGTGCTCCCCGCGCACGCGGGGATGGTCCCAGTGATCGACATCTTGAAGCCCTATGATCGCGGTGCTCCCCGCGCACGCGGGGATGGTCCCAGCTCTCGGTGGAAGCTGTCGTATGAGGTGTAGTGCTCCCCGCGCACGCGGGGATGGTCCCAGCTCTCGGTGGAAGCTGTCGTATGAGGTGTAGTGCTCCCCGCGCACGCGGGGATGGTCCCTCCCAGGAGTTCGCGCAGTCCACCCAATCGAGGTGCTCCCCGCGCACGCGGGGATGGTCCCGGCCGCGCCCCCCGGGACATCCTTGACCGGCTGTGCTCCCCGCGCACGCGGGGATGGTCCCCTTTCAGTGAGAGTCGAGAGGAGGAGCCACGCGTGCTCCCCGCGCACGCGGGGATGGTCCCTCCAGCGCCAGCGTGCTGCTGTACCAGCCGGAGTGCTCCCCGCGCACGCGGGGATGGTCCCTCCATCCACTTCAGGAGGGAGACGATGGTCTTGTGCTCCCCGCGCACGCGGGGAGGGTCCCAGGTATCGGGGGCGATCTTGACGACGGACCTGGTGCTCCCCGCGCATGCGGGGATGGTCCCGAAGGCGACGCGAACACGCCGATCATCACTGTGTGCTCCCCGCGCACGCGGGGATGGTCCCGCCGCCGCGGGCGGCCGGATGCTCAACCGAAAGTGCTCCCCGCGTACGCGGGGATGGTCCCTAGCCCTGCACGACGAGGCCCCCGCCCTCTTCGTGCTCGCCACGCACGCGGGGATGGTCCCGTCATCCGAGGTGAGCGGGTTGTCCAAGGGCTGTGATCCCCGCGCATGCGGGGATGGTCCCAACCAGGCGAGCTTGCCGGCCACCGCCGGTTGCGTCCACGGAGGTGGTGTACGAGTTTCACCTGGTCACAGGCGTGCCGCCGGGAAATGAGGACGGTCATCGCGTGATCCTTTGAATGCGACACTTCAAGATCAAAGGAGACACGTGATGACC
>NZ_JABCPZ010000125.1 GCF_013283785.1 Nonomuraea antri | reverse complement strand
GGTCGCGCGCGTGTCCTCGGCCGGCAGCACCACCGGCGCGGCCTGGAGCGTGACACCGGCAGGCTCGGGCGGCCCGGCCGGTGGGACGGACAGCGGACTGGAGAGCGGCCCGGTCGGCGATACGGAGAGCGGTCCGGAGAGCGGCCCGGAGAGCGGTCGGGGCAGGGGGCCGGGGGATGGGTCCGGTGGCGGTTTCGGCGCGGCGGACAGGACGCCGGTCAGGCCGGTGGCGAACCGCGAATCGCCGCCCGCCGCCCGGAACGCCTGCGCCGCCTCGGCCAGCCGCCCGGTCTCGACCAGCGCGCAGGCCAGGTTGTAGTGCGCCTGCCCGGCCCGGCCGGCGTGCCGCGGATCGTCCTCGGCCAGGATGCGGAACCTGGCCGCCGCCTCCGTGGCCGGTTTGATCGCGGCGTCCGCCTCGCCCGCCCGCAGCAGGCACGCGGCCAGGTTGAACAGCGCCTCCGCGTGCGCCGCCGCCTCCTCGTACGGTGGCGCGGCGGCGAAGATGTCCACCGACTCGGCCGCGACCACCACGGCCTCGCCCACCCGTCCGACGGCCGCCAACCGGGTGGACAGCCCGGACAATGCCCCGGCCAGCGGCAGCCGCCGCCCACCGGCCCGCAGCCTGGCCACGGCCAGCTCGCCGAGCAGCACCTCCAGGGTCCGCAGCCCGAGCCGTCCATCGGCCGGGTAAGCGGACGGCAGCGCGGACACCGACTCGGGGAAGGCCGCCACCGCCGCCGCGATCAGGTCGCCGAGCCGAGTCGCCGGGGCCGCGGCCGCCTCCTCGACCAGCCGGTCGATCCGGCTGGTCACCAGCGTACGCAGCGCCGCCGGGCTCCCCGCGCGGAGCAGCATGTCGATCAGGTTCACCAGGTGCGCGGTCGTCCGGCCCGGATGGTCGTGCACGGCCAGGACCAGCGCGGCCAGGTCCTCGGTCTCGTCCAGCAGCCGCGCGGCCACGAGATCGGGCGCCAGGCCGTCGCCGGGGAAGACACGCCCCAGCCAGTCGGCCACGGCCATGCGGCGGCCGAGCCTGGCGGCGTCGCGCAACCCGGGCACGGCGGTCAGCAGCCCGCGCAGCTCGACCGGGCTCGGGGCGGTGAGCGTGCGCAGCGCGACCGCCTGCCTGGCCGTCACCTCGTCGAGCCGTTCCTGGAAGGCCGGCCAGACGCGGGCCCACTGCTCCTGCTCGCGGGCCAGGAACCGGCTGATCGGGTCGGGGCCCAGCTCGTCGCCGCGCAGCCGGAGCAGTGCGGCCAGGTGCACGCGCAGCGGCAGGCCGTACTCGGGGTCGTCCAGGGTGGGCGGCTCCGGCAGCGCGGCGCGGCTCGGCGCGAACGCCGTCATCGCGGCCAGCGCGTGCTCGCGCCGCTCCTGCAACGTCAGCGGATGGCTGTTGAGCTGGACGGAGGTGGAGGTGAGCCGGCGCAGCCAGCCGCCGGACGCGGTGTCGAGCCGCCGCCACCAGTCGCCTTCGCCGCGGGCCACCAGCAGCAGGCGTACCCGCGGGTTGCGCTCGTGCCTGGCCAGCCGCCGCACCAGCTCGCCCACCAGCGCGGGCGACGGCTCGGGCCGCTCGGCGACCAGCAGGGTGGGGCGCAGCGCGTCCAGCCGGGCGTGCGGCTCGGACAGCGGCGCGCCGAGCGCGTCCAGCGGCAGGAACCCGGTGTCCCAGCCCGTTTCGCGCAGTTCCTCGCAGAGTTCGGCGGCCAGGCGGGTCTTGCCGATGCCGGGCTGGCCGGCGAGCACGGCGATCGAGAACGGGTCGGGCTCGACGGCCCAGGCACGCAGCTCGGCCAGCTGCCCGGCCCGGCCGAGGAACGGCACCGCGGCGTGGCGGGGCACGAGCAGCGTCCAGTCAGGACGTTCCGCGGGCGGCTCGGTGCGCGCGGGCCGGAGCAGGGCGGGCAGCAGCACCGCGCGGTCGCTCTCCGCCACCGGCTCGACCTGGCCGGGCTGCACGCCCACCAGCGCCCGGAA
The DNA here is from genome assembly GCF_013283785.1 of Nonomuraea antri. GTDB lineage: Bacteria > Actinomycetota > Actinomycetes > Streptosporangiales > Streptosporangiaceae > Nonomuraea > Nonomuraea antri. The sequence goes on along the minus strand of NZ_JABCPZ010000125.1, from coordinate 29,129 downwards.
CCGCTCGTCGGCCAGCAGGGCGGCGATCGGCAGCGCGTCGAGACGGCGGTCGGCGTACCCGGCCCTGCTGGCCGCGATCACGCCGAGCACCTGCCCGGACGGCTCGGCGAGCAGCGCCGACCCGGACATGCCCAGCCAGAGCGAGGTCGGCATCGAGACGGGCTCGGGGCTGAGCACGTCGACGGCCAGCGACTTCGCCACCGCGCCGGTGGCCGCGTCGACCAGCCCGGTCAGCGTCTCGACGTCGCGGAACCCGGCCCGTTGCGGCGACTTGGCGAACCCTCTGGCCACGCAGCGCAGCCGGTCACCGGCCACCCGGCCCCAGCGGACGTGCTCGACCCCCGGCGCCGTCCGCCACGGCGCGAACGCCACCCGCAGCAGCACCGCGCCCATGCCGCGCCAGACCGGCTCGGCCGGCGACCACGCGGGCGACCAGGGCGGGCGCACCTGGCAGGGCGCGTCGGGCCCGGCCACCAGCTCCGACGTCAACACCAGGTCGGGGCCGACGACATAACCGGACCCGGTCACGCCTACGACGTCGTCGTGACCCGAGTAGACCTCGACGGCCCGCTCGAACCCGTGCGGTGGCCTGTGCATGGGGTCCCGCCTATGAGAGTTGTGCCGCGCCGACCTTCCCCTCTGGAACTATCGCATTCCGGCTCGGAAATTTCCCGGCTTGTCAGGCCTTCTCACCCGCGAGCCAGGCCGCCAGACCGAGATAGATCACGCCGCTGCCGACGTCGAGGCGGCGGCGGGCCCGCAGCGACTTGCGTACGCGGCCGGCCAGCGTGGCGGCGAGCAGCGCGAACGTGCCGTCGGACGCCAGCCCGAGCACCAGCCAGATCAGGCCGAGCAGCAGGATCTGCGGGGCCGGCGGGCCCGCCTTGAGATCGATGAACGGCGGCAGGAACGCCAGGAAGAAGATCGCGGTCTTCGGGTTGAACACGTTGACCACGAATCCCTCCCAGAACAGCCGCCGTTTCGACTGCACGGTCAGCTCCACGGGCTCGTCGGCCTGGCCGCGGGTCATCAGCTTGCGTACGCCGAGCCACACCAGGTACGCCACGCCGACGTACTTGACCACGGTGAACGCCGTGGCCGAGGCGGCGAGCAGGGCGCTGACGCCCAGGGCGGCGGCGCCGATGTGCACGAGGGAGCCGACGTGGATGCCGAGCACGGACACCAGGCCGGCCGTCCTGCCTTGGGCGACGCTGCGGGCCACGATGAACAGGACCGCGGGGCCGGGGATCAGGAGGATGCCGAGCGTGGCGGCGCAGAACAGGGCGATGGTCGCGAGATCCGGCATGTCCTCATGGTAGGGACGGCGTCAACGGCTTTACCGGCCGCGCGAAGAGGCCGCCGGCGGCTTCTCCCGCCGCGCGGACAGGCCGGCGCGCAGGGCGGCCAGCAGGGCGTCGGTGGCCGGTGGGTGCGGCGGTTCGCCGTAGACGGCGGCGTACACGTGCCGGGTGGAGCCGGGCACCTCGGCGATCTCGATGTCCGGGTTGCGGTGCGCCTCCAGCGCGAGCCCGGGCAGCATGGTCAGCCCCATCCCGGCCGCGACCAGCGCCTGCACGGCGACGATGTCGTCGCTGGTGAACGAGATGCGCGGGGCGAACCCGGCCTTGTCGCAGACGTCGAGCAGGTGGCTGCGGCAGCGGTCGCACCCGGCGATCCAGCTCGATCGCGCGTGCTCGGCCACCGAGCCCGGCGGGGTGTGCCCGATCAGGTAGCTCGGGTCGTCGAAGAGGTGGACCATGTGGATGCCGGCGTCCTCGGGCGCGGTGTCGTCGTAGCGGAAGATCACCGCGACGTCCACGCGTCCGCCGCGCAGCAGCCGCAGCGCCTCGGGCGGCTCGGTCTCGGTCAGGTGCAGCCGCAGCCCGGGGTGGTCGACGGCCAGGTGCTTGGCGGCCTTGGGGATGAACGTGCCCAGCGCGGAAGGGAACGCGGCCAGCCGCACCCGGCCCGACTTGAGCCCCACGTGCGCGGCCAGTTCCTCGGCGGTGGCGTCGAGCCTGGTGATGATCTCGGCGGCGCGGTCGGCCAGCAGCCGGCCCGCCTCGGTCAGGCGGATGCCGCGCCCGGCCCGCTGGATGAGCTTGGCGCCGGTCTCGGCCTCCAGCCTGGCCAGGTGGTGGCTGACCGAGGGCTGGGAGTAGTGCAGTTCCCTGGCGGCGGCGGTCAGCGATCCCTTGCGCGCCACCGCGACGAGCACGCGAAGCCGGACGATGTCGAGCATTCATCAACCGTATCTATGAATGGGCCAGAAGACTTCTGTTGGACCTATCAGTCGGAACGTAGCACCGTAGAGGGGGAAGACGGAATATCCGCATTCCCTAGGGGGACACCATGAATATGGTCACCGCCGTCAGGCCGGGTCTGGACGCGCTCGTATCCGGGATCTCCGGCATCGTGGCTCGCGGGCTCGCCCCGCGCGACACCGCCTTCGCCGTCGCCGACCTGCTGCGCGCCCGGCTCCCCGGACTCGACCTGCTCACCGAGGAGGAGCGGGCGGGCTCACCCGAGAGGTACGCCTCCCACCTGCTGCACGCCCAGGACGAGTTCTCCATCGTGGCGGTCGTGTGGCGGCCGGGCCAGGAGACCGTGATCCACGATCACGTGTCGTGGTGCACGTTCGGCATCCTCAGCGGCATCGAGCACGAGACCCTGTACCGGGACCTGGGCGACCACCTGCTGGAGATCGGGCGGGCGGCCAACCACCCTGGCGACGTCAGCGGATTCGCGCCGCCCGGCGACATCCACAAGGTCCGCAACACCAGCACCGAGGTGGGCGTCTCCCTGCACGTGTACGGCGCGGACGTGAGCGTGCTGGGCAGCAGCGTCCGCCGCGTCTACGACCTGCCCGTACGCACCGGCTGACGGATCACCTGACGCGGCCGTGCAGCAGTTCGACCAGCGTCGCGTGCGTCTCCTCCAGCGGGCGCTCCGGGTAGATCGCGCGGCGCTCGATGGAGACCGTCAGCACCATGCCGAACACGGCCGTGGCCGCGGTCTCCACGTCGAGGTCGGCCCGGATCTCGCCGTTCGCCGCGGCCCGGCGCAGCACGTCCGCGTAGACGCCCAGCGCCTTGGCCCGAAGCTGGGCCACCGCGTCCTGCCAGGCCGTCCGCCACATCTCGGCGAGCAGCACCCGGGCGAACGGCCCGTGCTCGGCGAAGAACCTGAGCTGGCCGAGCACCACCGCGTCGAGCGACTCCAGGCCGCTCCCGCCCTGACCGGCGGACTCGGCCAGGGCGTCGGCCAGCTTCGCGATCGAGTGTTCGAGCAGGGCCGCGAACAGGCCCTCCTTGCTGCCGAAGTTGTAGAACACGGTGCCCTTGGCCACGCCGGCCCGCTCGGCGATCGCCTCGACCGTGGTGGCCGAGTAGCCCTGCTCGGCGATCAGCTCCACGGCCGCGCCGAACACCTTCAGCCGCGTCTCCAGCCTGCTCACAGCGACAGTTCCGGATGCAGGCGCTTCATGGACCAGGTACGGCCGCGCTGCACCGCGAGAACGGTCAGCGCCAGCCCGAGCACGAGGAAGGCGGACAACACCCCGCAAGCCTGCCACACCACGGTCAGCTCGCCGCCACTGATCAGCCTGCGCAACGCGGAGACCACCCAGCTCATCGGCAGCCACGGCGAGATCGTCTGGAAGAAGCCCGGCGACGTCTCGATCGGGTACGTGCCCGCGGCCGAGGTGAGCTGCAACATCAGCAGCGCCAGCGCCACCACCCGGCCGGGCGGGCCGAGCAGCGCGTTGACCGCCTGCACCACCGCCATGAACGCCGCCGCCGTGAGCAGCAGCAGCCCGGCCACCCCGGCCCAGTGCGCGGCCTGCAGCCCGAGCGCGAACCTCAGCACCGCCACCAGCACGCCCACCTGCGCCGCGCCCAGCGCCAGCGCGGGCAGCCAGCCGGACAACGCGATCCGCAACGCGCCCGTGGTGCCCGCCAGTCGGCGCTGGTTGAGCGGCTTCAGCACCATGTACGCGATCATCGCGCCCACCCACAACGCCAGCGGCAGGAAGAACGGCGCGAACCCGGTGCCGTAGTTCGGCACCTCGTTGTCCACGCTCTTGGCCAGCCGCACCGGGTCGCTCATCACCTCCGAGCGCGCGTCGCGTTCGGCCCGGTCGTAGTCGGGGATGCGGTCGGCGCCCTCGTCCAGGCCGCCGGCCAGGTCCTCGGCGCCCTTGGCCAGCTTGGCCAGGCCCTTGTCCGCCTGGGCCGCGCCGTCGTGCAGCCGGTCCACGCCGGTGTGCAGCCTGGTCGCGCCGTCGCCCAGCTTGACCAGCCCGCCGCCGAGCTTGCCCAGGCCGTTGGTGACCTGCTCGGAACCGTCGTGCAGCTTGGCCGCCGCCTGATACAGCTTGCCCGCGCCGCCACCGGCCCGGGCGAGGCTCTTGTCCACGGTGGCCGCGCCCTGGGCCAGCGTGGCCAGGCCCGCGTCCAGCTGGTTGACCTGGTCCCTGATCCGGTCGACCCGTGAGCCGATCTCCGGCGCGACCGCGGCCACCCGGCGGGCCGACCTGGCCAGTTCCCGCGCCTGGGCGGGCAGGTCCGAGCCGCCCCCGCGGACCCGGTCCCGCAGCCCGCCCGCCTGGTCCGCGGTGCGCCGCGCGGCGGCGGCCGCCGCCCGCAACGCCTCGCGGACCTGGGGGTCGGCGTCCGGTCCCAGCCGGTCGAGCGCCGCCTGGGCCTGCCCGGCCGCCTCCTGGGCGCTGTCGATCACCCGGCCCGCGCGGCCGTCGTCCGCGCCCTGGCCGGCGGTGTCCGCGACGCGATCGGCGGCCACGGCCAGCGCGTCGGCCGCGTCGCCGACCTTGGGCCCCCACTCGTTCAGCACCGGGACGTACTTGTCCGCGAGCTGGTTGACCGTCCTGGTCTGGGCGTGCACCTGGTCGGCGGCCTGGCGGGCGCCGTCCCTGAGCGCCGAGGTGCCCTCGGTACGCAGCCGTCCGAGCCCGTCGCGCAGCGTGCCGATCGCTTTCCTGGCCTGGCCGACGCCGTCGGTGACCTGCCGCGAGCCGTTGTGCAGCTTGCCCGTGGCGGTGTTCGCGCTGTTCAGGCCCACGGTGAGCTGACGGGCGCCGGACTCGGCGGTGCCCAGGCCGGTGTTGAGCCGCGAGACACCGTCGCCCGCCTTGACGGTGCCGTCGCGCAGCTTGCCCGCGCCGTCGGCGGCCTCGGTGGTCTTGTCGTGGATGTCGCCGATGGAGACGAAGACCTTGTCGAAGTAGTCGCGGATGGCGGTGCGCTCGGCGGCCGCGCGTACCTCGTTGAAGACGGCGTCCGAGATGCTGCCGATGATGTAGCTGCGCCCGGTGTCGACGCGCAGGCCGAGCTGGGCCGGGGTGGGCGTGACCGCGTCGTCGGACGGCGAGGCCAGGCGGGCGCTGAAGTCCGCGGGCACGGTCAGCGCCAGGTAGTAGCTGCCGTCCCTGACGCCGTCGGCCGCCTCGCGCGCGGTGGCTTCGTGCCAGTCGAACACGTCGCGTTCGCGCAGCTCGTCGGCCAGGTCCTGGCCCGCGTGCAGCGTCTTGCCCGACACCGTGGCCGGCCGGTCGGCCATCACCAGAGCGACGGGCACCCGGTCCAGGTTGCCCTGCGGGTCCCAGAACGACCACAGGTACAGGCCGGCGTACAGCAGCGGGAGCACCACCACGGCCGCCAGCGCGGCCCGCGTCAGGCGGGAGCGCAGCATGCTTCTCATCACAGTTCCACCAGGTGGTCGTAGCGGGCGGGCGGCTGGACGCAGGAGGCGATCACGGTGTGGTCCAGGTCGCGCAGCAGGTTCCACAGCGACTGGCACGCGGCGGCCGGGAGACCGGCGTCCACGTTGTCGGCCAGGATCGCGCGCGGCTCGTCGAGCAGGGCCAGCGCGACGCCGAGCCGGACGCGTTGCTCGCGGTCCAGGTCGCGGACGAACGCGCGCTCGTCCACGGTCAGGCCGGCCCGCTCCAGCGCCGCCCCGTAGGCCGCGGCGGGCCTGCGGCGGCGTTCGCGCAGGTGTTCGCGCACGGTCAGCGACCTGTCGAGGTCGGTCACCCCGTCGACCAGCGCCAGCGCGGCGACGCGGCGGATGGCCCGGCGCCTGGTGTGCCCGGCGACGCGCAGGCCGCCGTGCGTCGGCTTCATCCGGCCGGCCAGCGTGAGCAGCAGGCTCGTCCGGCCGCTGCCCGCCGGGCCGGCGACGACGGTGAACGCCCCCGCCTCGGCTTCCAGCGACACGGCGGGATACACCCCCGCCACCGACAACCCCTCAGCGACGATCTCCACGAACCTCATCCTTTGAACTGACCAGTCAGTACAAAAGATAGCGCATGCCGGAGCGCCGCCCCCGCGCCGGGCGGTCCTAGAGGTAGCCCATCAGCAGCTCGGCCAGCTCTTTCGGCTGCGCGAGCATCGGAGTGTGTCCGCTGGCCAGCTCGTCGGGGACGACGCCGAGCCGGTCGGCCACCACCCGGCGCATGAACGCGGGCGGGAAGCACCGGTCGAGCGTGCACAACACGAACCTGGTCGGCACCGGCGGCCAGGCCGGCAGCGGCCACGGCTCCTGCAACGACTTCTCGGCGTGGCCGCGCCCGGTGGCCAGCACCCTGTCGGCCAGGTCGGCGGGGACGTCGTGCAGGAAGATCTCGCGCACGTCGTCGAACGTCACGTCGTGCCCGGTGTTCTCCCACCAGTCGGAAGGACGCTCGCCGGGCGCCGGGATCATGGCCGTGACCAGCACCAGCAACCGCACCTCGACCCGGGCGGCGACCAGCGGCGCGACGAAGCCGCCCCACGAATGCGCCACCACGACCAGGTCGTCACGCCGTTCGCCGACGGCCTCGACCACGTGGTCCGCGTAGTCCCACAGGCCGGCCGACTCGTCCTCGAGCGGCAGGTCGACCGCCACCGTCTCGTGACCGTGGGCACGCAGCTCCCGCTCGACCGGTTCCCAGTGCCACGCGCTGCCACCGCCGCCGTGGATCAGCACGAACGTCGCCATGTCGCCTCGCCTTCCTGTCAGGACCGCTGAACGCGATCCTGCCATCCGCCGGTGACAAAGCCTGATGCACAAACAAATTGCGCAAACTAATTGCGCAATTTTCCTTTCGTATCTACGGTGAAGGTATGGCACGCAGGGAGATCCGTCCCGTCAGAGACCTCGAAACGCTCAAGGCGCTGGGGCATCCGCTGCGGATGCGGCTCTACCGCGCACTCGTGGTGGCGCGCCGAGCCACCGCCTCGCACCTGGCCGACCAGGTGGACGAGGCGGTCTCGCTGGTCAGCTACCACCTGCGCAAGCTGGCCGCGCACGGTCTCATCGAGGAGGCCGAGCAGGGCAGCGGCGACGGCCGCGAACGCTGGTGGCAGATGGCCGTCGGCGGCGTGAGCACCAGGGACGAGGACTTCAGGCACGCCCCGGAGAGCGAGGCGGCCTACCTCGCCATGTCACGCATGGTCGCCAGGCAGCGCGCCGAGATGTACCAGACCTACCTCGACGCCAAGTCGGCCTGGCCTGACCACTGGCGCGACGCCTCCTTCAACTCCGAGTACCTGATGCGGCTCACCCCCGAGGAGTTCGGCCGCTTCCGCGCGGAGATGGACGACCTGCTCAAGAAATGGGAGGCGCACAGCGACGCCGCCCGCGAGGCCGGCGACACCGAAGGCCGCGAGAACGTCGCCGTGCACACGCACGGCTTCCCGTTCCGGCCGTGAATCCCGATGAGGAGAAAGCCGATGCATCCGGACTTACACCTGTTCGTGGACCGGGTCCGCGCCCGTGAGCTGCGCGAGGAGGCGGCGCGGTGGCGCCGCGCCCGTGCCGTCGTCCGCCCGTCGCTGACCGGCGAGCTGGAGAAGCGCCTGGGCTGGGCTCTCGTCCGCACCGGCCTGCGCCTCGTGGACCGCCACGCCTGAACGCCGGTCAGAGCCCCAGCTGGTGACGGACGGCGGCCGTGTCGCGAATCGCCCAGTGCTCGACCACCTTGCCGTCCCTGACCTGGACCAGGTCCATCGCCCACACCTCGTAACGCCGCCCGGAGGCCGGCTGTGTGCCCCGGCTGCGGTAGAGGTTGGCCGACAGGTCGCCGGCCGAGACGTTCCGCTCCACGGTGACCGCCAGGTCGCCGAATTCGTCGGCGCCGCCGAGCATCGACTCCCACTTCCGCCGCCAGGCGCCGATGCCGTGGTGGTCGCCGTCCGCGCCGCCCCGGTGGTCGACGACGGCGGGGTCGATGAGCGCCAGGCCCTCGTCGAACCGTCCCGCGGCCACCAGCCTCGGATACATCTCCACCAGGCGCCGATGCACCTCTCCCGCCGACATGGACATGACGCTCCCTGACTAAGTGGGGAACTCCCCGTTTCGTGGTGAACGCTACGATAAACGGGGACATCCCCACTTGCAAGGGAGCACGATGCCTCGGCGCGCGGACGCTCAGCGCAACCACGACCTCCTGCTGGCCGCCGCCCGGCAGGTGTTCGCCGAGCGCGGCGCCGACGCGCCACTCGACGACGTCGCCCGCCGCGCCGGAGTCGGCAACGCCACGCTGTACCGCAACTTCCCCACGCGCGGCGACCTGCTGGTGGCCGTCTACGCCGACGAGGTCGCCGACCTGTGCGCCCGGGGCGAGACCCTGCTCGCCGCCGAATCCCCCGGCGAGGCCTTGCACGAGTGGCTGCTGCTGTTCGTCGAGCACGTCGCGGCCAAGCGGGAACTGGCCCTGGCCATCCGCGACGACCCGGGCGCCCAACCCCGTTCCGAGCTGCTGGCCGGCTGGCACACCCGCATACTCGGCACGGTCACGGCCCTGCTCGACGCGGCCCAGGCCGCGGGCGCGGCCCGGGCTGACCTCGACGTCCACGACCTGGTCGCCCTCGCCAAGGGCGTCGCCCTGGCCGCCACCGACCCCACCCAGGCCGCCCGCCTCCTCGCCCTCATCCAGCCGACACCCGCTGACCGCACCGGAGACCATGCATGATCCACGAATCCGTCCGCGCGCGGCTCGCCGAGGACATCCGCCTGCGCGTCACGCTCGGCAGGGACGACTACCGGCGCGTCGTGGCCGACACGGTCGAGACCTGGGAGGGCGAGCCCGGCCATCCGGAGCCCGTGACCGCCCTGGCCGAGGAGATCGCGAGCGAGGAGTTCGCCAGGCACCTCGCCGAGCAGGTGTCCTGGCCGGAGCGCACCGACTGCGACCGGCTGAGCCTGGCCCTGATCGACCTCGCCCAGTCGGGAATCGTCACGCGCGAGGACTACCAGTGCTGCGAATCGTCCGCTGGGGGTGAACCGTCGTCGAATCCGGCCGTCCTCGTGCGTCATTAACGATGAGGAGGTCAGACGATGAAGTTCGCGTTGTTGCTGTTCGACCAGGAGGGCTACTGGGAGTCCGTGTCGCGGGAGGAGATGGGCGCGGCGGTCGCCGAGCACCAGGCGTTCGCCGTCCACCTGCGGGAACGTGGGGTGCCGTTCTTCGGCGAGGCGTTCAAGCCGGGTGCGGCGGCCAGGACGTTGCGGCCCGGGCGGGCGGCGGCCGACGGGCCGTTCGTGGCGTTGCGGCAGGAACTGGCCGGGTTCTACGTGGTGGAGTGCGCCGATCTGGACGAGGCCGAGGAGATCGCCGCTCGGTGCCCGATGGGCGCGGGCGTGGAGATCCGGCCCATCTGGGGCTGAGCCTCCGAAAAGCCTGAGCCCCCGAAAAGCCCGAGCCTCCGAAGCCTGAGCCTCCGGAAACACGTGAGAGGGGCGCGTGCCGGTGCACGCGCCCCTCTCACGAAGGTGTCAGACGCCCAGGGCCGAAGGCAGGCTGAGCTCGTGCAGGAACAGCGCCTCGGCGGTGGCCGTCCTGCGCAGTTCCTCCAGGTCCAGCCGCTCGTTCGGGGCGTGGATGGCGGCGTCCTCGTCCTCGGCGCCGAACAGCAGGATCTCGGCCGCGGGGAACTGCTTGAGCAGCGTGTTGACCAGCGGGATCGAGCCGCCGGCGCCGACGTCGCGCGGCGGGCGGCCGAAGGCGCGCTCCATGGCGCGGTTCAGCGCCGCGCGGGCCTTGCCGCCCGAGTCGGCCTGGAAGCCGGAGCCGACCGTGAAGTCGCCGAACGAGACCTGCACGCCCCACGGCGCCACCTGGCGCAGGAAGTCCACCACCGCGTCGACGGTGGTCTTGGGGTCGCCGGCCGGAGGCACGCGGACGGTCACCCGGGCGCGCGCGGCCGGCTGCACCGCGTTGATCGCGCCGGAGACGGTCGGCACGTCGAGGCCGGTGACGGTGATCGCGTAGGACGACCACAGGCGGTCGGCCAGCGAGCCGGAGCCGACCAGCGAGACGCCGTCGAGCACCCCGGCGGTCTTGCGGAACTCCTCCTCGGCCGGGCCCTGCCCGAGGAACGAGCCGCGCGGCAGCCCGGGCACGCGGATGTCGCCGTTGTCGTCGTGCAGCGAGGTCAGCATGCGCATCAGCGCGGCCAGCGCGTCGGGGGCGGCGCCGCCGAAGGAGCCGCTGTGCACCGGCTCGCGCAGCGTGCGCACCTCGATGGTGAACGCGGCCATGCCGCGCAGCGACGTGGTGACGGCCGGGTCGCCCACGCGCGGGTTGCCGGTGTCGGCGACCACGATGGCGTCGGCCCGCAGCAGGTCCGGGTTGCGCTCGACGAACGCCTCCAGGCGCTCGCCCGCGTACTCCTCCTGGCCCTCGATGATGACCTTGATGCCCACGGGGAACTGGCCGCGGAAGGTACGCAGTGCCGTGACGTGGGAGATGATGCCCGACTTGTCGTCGGCGACGCCGCGGCCGTAGAGCTTGCCGTCGATGAGCGTCGGCTCGAACGGCGGCGTGCGCCAGGCGGCCGGGTCACCGGCGGGCTGCACGTCGTAGTGCGCGTACAGCAGCACGGTCGGCGCGCCGGGCGGGGCCGGGGCCTCGCCGTAGACCGCGGGGAAGCTGCCTTCCACGGCGACCTGCTGGACGTGCGGCAGCCCCGCGCTGCGCAGCAGTTCCTCGGTGACGGCCGCGGCGGCGAAGACCGGCTCTTCCGGGTGCCCGGGGAAGGCCACGGACGGAATGGCGGCCAGTCGCCTCAGCTCCTCGATGGCCTGGGGCATCGCGGCTGCGACGGCGCTCTCGATCTGGTCAGGAGTCACGGGACGGTCCCCCGGGGGTCGTTCTCGGCAGTTAGGTACTCATTGGATCACAGAAGGTTCCACAGTGCGGAAACGGGCATGACCCGCGCGTAAATGTACCTGCGGATTTCGTTGCTCTTACAAGGCGGTTCTGCGGATCTCGATTTTCTTGCATAGTGCTGCGACCGATTCGCTTGGCAAACGCCAGGTGAACATGCACACTGTGGGGAGTTCAGACACGAGGGAAGATAACCATGACGCAGCCGGAAAACGACGTCCTGAAGGCCGCGCAGGACAACCTGTGGTTGCACTTCACACGGCACAGCGCCTATCAGCAGTCCGAGATCCCCACCATCGTTCGCGGTGAGGGCTCCTACATCTACGACATCCACGGCAAGCGTTACCTCGACGGGCTGGCGGGCCTGTTCGTGGTCCAGGTCGGTCACGGGCGGAGCGAACTGGCCGAGGCCGCCGCCAAGCAGGCCCAGGAACTGGCCTTCTTCCCGTTGTGGTCCTACGCGCACCCGAAGGCCGCCGAGCTGGCGACCCGCCTGGCCGCGCAGACGCCCGGTGACCTGAACCGCGTCTTCTTCACCACCGGCGGCGGCGAGGCGGTCGAGACCGCCTGGAAGCTGGCCAAGCAGTACTACAAGCTGATCGGCAAGCCGCTCAAGCACAAGGTGATCAGCCGGCAGATCGCCTACCACGGCACCCCGCAGGGCGCGCTGTCGATCACCGGCATCCCGGCGTTCAAGCAGATGTTCGAGCCGCTGGTGCCCGGCTCGGTGCGGGTGCCGAACACCAACCACTACCGCGCCGACGAGATCACCGGCGTCAAGGGCATGACGCCCGAACAGTACGGCATCTGGGCCGCCGACCGCGTCGCCCGCGCGATCGAGATGGAGGGCCCCGACACGGTGGCCGCCGTCTTCGCCGAGCCGGTGCAGAACGCCGGCGGCTGTTTCCCGCCGCCGCCCGGCTACTTCCAGCGCCTGCGCGAGATCTGCGACGAGTACGACGTGCTGCTCGTCTCAGACGAGGTCATCTGCGCCTTCGGCCGCCTGGGCACCATGTTCGGCGGGGAGAAGTTCGACTACGTCCCGGACATCATCACCTGCGCCAAGGGCATGACCAGCGGCTACTCGCCGATCGGCGCGATGATCGCGCACGACCGCCTGTTCGAGCCGTTCAAGGACGGCGACACCATGTTCGCCCACGGCTACACCTTCGGCGGCCACCCGGTCTCCGCCGCCGTGGCGCTGGCCAACCTCGACATCTTCGAGCGCGAGGACCTGCTCGGCCACGTCACCAGGAACGAGCCGCTGTTCCAGGCCGCGCTCGACGAGCTGCGCGACCTGCCCATCGTCGGCGACGTGCGCGGCTCCGGCTACTTCTGGGGCATCGAGCTCGTCAAGGACAAGGCCACCAAGGAGACGTTCGACGCCGACGAGTCCGAGCGGCTGCTGCGCGGCTTCCTGTCCAAGGCGTTGTTCGACGCCGGTCTGTACTGCCGGGCTGACGACCGCGGCGACCCCGTGATCCAGCTCGCGCCCCCGCTCATCGCGGGACCGAAGGAGTTCGACGAGATCAAGTCGATCCTCCGAAACGTGCTCACGGAAGCGTGGGCTCGCCTGTAACACCCCCTCATCCGGGTACGAAGACGTGCCGGATTTCCGAAAGGATACCCACCATGAAGATCGGCGTTCCCGCCGAGGTCAAGAACCATGAATACCGTGTGGCGGTTACCCCCGCCGGTGTTCACGAACTGGTGCGTCACGGTCACGACGTCACGGTTCAGCGGGGTGCTGGCCTCGGCTCACACATCACGGACGAGGAGTACCTCGCGGCGGGTGCGAAGATCATCGACAGCGCCGACGCCGTCTGGGCCGAGGCCGAGCTGGTGCTGAAGGTGAAGGAGCCCATCGCCGAGGAGTACCACCGCCTGCGCGAGGGCCTGGTCCTGTTCACCTACCTGCACCTGGCCGCCTCCCGGCCGTGCACCGACGCGCTGCTGCAGGCCAGGACGACCGGCATCGCCTACGAGACGGTCCAGGTCGGCAACGCCCTGCCGCTGCTCGCCCCGATGTCCGAGGTCGCCGGGCGGCTCGCCCCGCAGGTCGGCGCGTACAACCTCATGCGCTTCAACGGCGGTCGCGGCGTGCTGCCCGGCGGCGTTCCCGGCGTGGCCCCGGCCAAGGTCGTGGTGATCGGCGGCGGTGTCTCCGGTCTCAACGCCGCGCAGATCGCGGTCGGCATGGGCGCCGACGTCACCGTCCTCGACACGAACGTCGACCGCCTGCGCTACATCGACGCCATCTACCAGGGCCGGCTCAAGACGCTGGTCTCCACCTCGTACGCCATCGAGCAGGAGGTCCTGCAGGCCGACCTGGTCATCGGCGCGGTGCTGATCCCCGGCGCGAAGGCGCCGACCCTGGTCTCCAACGACCTGGTCTCGCGGATGAAGCCGGGCTCCGTGCTCGTCGACATCGCCATCGACCAGGGTGGCTGCTTCGAGGACTCCCGGCCGACCACGCACGCCGAGCCCACCTACCCGGTGCACGACTCGATCTTCTACTGCGTGGCCAACATGCCCGGCTCGGTGGCCAACACCTCCACCTACGCACTGACGAACGCCACGCTGCCGTACGCGGTCAAGCTGGCGAACCTGGGCTGGAAGGACGCGCTCAAGGCCGACTCCGGCCTGGCGCTGGGCCTCAACACGCACGACGGCCTGCTCACCAACGAGCCCGTCGCCGAGGCGCTGGGCCTGCCGTTCACCACGGTGGCCTCCGTCCTGGCCTGATGATCCGCCCGTGAAGGGGGTGCGGCGCTCGCCGTGCCCCCTTCTCACGCGTCCGGGGTCTGTTCGACGATCTCGTCGGGGGTGAGCTGCTCGCGGGCGGTCGTCACGGCCCAGCGGTGGCCGAACGGGTCGCGCAGCACGCCGTACCGTTCGCCCCAGAACATCTCACGCACCGGCATCTCCACCTCGGCGCCGGCGTCGATCGCCCGCGCGGCGACCGCGTCGGGGTCGTCGACCTCCAGCAGGATGAGCACCGGGCTGCCGCCGAGCGTCGGCGGTGCGAGCGCGCCGAGCTGCGGCGACTCCTCGCTCACCAGCAGCCGGCCGGCGCCGAGCTGCAGCTCCACGAAGAGCACCACGCCGTTGGGCAGCGTGTTGCGGAACACCTCGATCGCGCCGAACGCGCGGGCGTAGAAGCCGACCGCCGCCGGCGCGTCGATCACGAACAGGTGCGGGCTCAGCCCCTGCGGCCGCAACGACGTCATGCGATCAACCCGCCCGTCATGCGATCCACCTGGTCATGTGATCAGCTCACTCGTCATGTGTGATCAGCCCTGCCTCTCTGGCCGCGCCGACCAGGCGGGCCATCAGCTCGGCCTCGGCCTTGGCGGCCTGGACGCCGCGCGGGGTCAGCCGGTAGTAGCGGCGCCTGGCGTCGTGCGGCGCGCCGGGGTCGCCCGTGTCGCTCTCCTCGACCAGGCCGTCGGCGACCAGCCTGCTGATCGTCCGGTAGAGCGTGCCTGGGCCGAGCTTGACCGCGCCGCCGCTGACGCCTTCGACGAAGCGCATCACCGCGTAGCCGTGCCCGGGACCGCCGGCGAGGGCGAGCAACACGTGGAAGCCGGCCGCGGTGAGCATGGTTGACACCATAGCACCACAATGGTTATATCCGAACTGGATATAACCGAGGAGGAGCGATGTCGCTCAGTATCAGCCAGGTCACCATCTACGTCGAAGACCAGCAGCGCGCACTCGACTTCTGGACTCAGAAGGCCGGCTTCGAGGTCACCCGCGACATGCCGTACGGCGAGGATCGCTGGATCGAGGTCGCCCCGCCGGGCGGCGGCGCCACGCTCGTGCTGTACAAGGCCGCCGCCGACTGGCCCAAGCTCGCCACTGAGATGCCCAACTACGTGCTCTTCCACGCCGACGACATCGTCAAGACCTATGAAGAGCTCAGCGCGCGCGGCGTGGAGTTCACCCAGCCGCCCAAGCAGGAGCCCTGGGGCTGGTCGGCCCTGTTCAAGGACGACGAAGGCCACCTGTTCCACCTGGGCCAGCGCTAGCCCGCCGCCGTCCGGGCCGCCGTCTGGGCCGGGGTCAGCGCAGGCCCAGGCGCTGGCGCAGGGTGCGGGCCGTGGTCAGCACGTGGTGCACCTCCGCCCGGGTCGGCCACGGCGCACTGCCGGGACGCACCAGGCTCGCCCGCACCGACGCCAGATGCTCGACCGCGCCCGGATGCAGCCGGGTCCGGTCGGCCAGCCAGTCGATCACGTCCAGCCGCCCGCGCAGCGGTCTGGTCACCAGGTCCCAGGTGGCCAGGATCTCGGTCAGCGCCGCCGCGTCGAGACCGGCCGCGCCCCTGCGCCCGGTGGCCGCCGCGGCCAGCTCGGCGCGGGCCGCCAGCTCGGGCTCGGCGGCCCGGTCCCAGGCCCGCTGCGGCAGGTCGGCGCAGCGGTTCCACTCCGGCGGCTCCCACGCGGGCAGCGGCGGCTCGGCCGGGTCGTCCTGCTCGGCCCGGCCGCCCGCCTCGGCCTCCGACAGCAGCCTGCCCAGCTCGACCGCGGCCCGGCGATGCCCGGACAGCGCCGCCTGGCGGAACCAGTGCTGCCCGCCGGCCAGGTCGCCGAACTCGGCGATCAGCAGCAGGCCGAAGTTGAACGCCGCCTCGGCGTCGCCGCCCGCCGCCGCCCGGCCGAACCAGCGGCGGGCCGCCGCGCAGTCGTTCAGCTCCACGCACACGAACCCGGCCATCCGCTGGTCGACCGCGCGCCCGGCGTGCCCGGCCCGCTCGAACCAGGCCCGCGCCGTCAGCAGGTCGGCGTGGGCCAGGGCGATGTCGCCCAGCCGGGAGGCGGCGCCGGGGTGCTCGGCCCTGGCCGCCAGCCGGTAGTAGGCCTCGGCGCCCTCGGGGTCGCGGCAGGCGTGCAGGTAGAGGCCCATGCAGTGGGCGGACTCCGCGTGGCCGCCGCGGGCGGCGAACTCCCACCAGTGCGCGGTCTCCTCGTCCTCGCCTGCCGCGTACGCCAGGAAGCCTAGGTCGCAGGCCGAGTACAGGTCGCCGTCGACGGCCGCCTGGCAGTGCCACTCGCGGGCCGCGCCGAGCTCGCCGACGTCCTCGCAGATCAGCGCCAGCCGGCGGGCCGCGCCTCGGGAGCCGGCTCGGGCCGCGCTCTCGAACCAGGGCCTGGCCGCGCCGACGTCGCCGTGCTGCTCCAGCAGCAAGGTGGCCAGGTTCGCGGCGGCCTCGGCGTCGCCGGTGCCCGCGGCCCGCTCGTACCAGCCGGCGGCCTCCTCCAGGCTGCCGTGCTTCTCGTGCCAGATGCCCAGGTTGTACGCGCTGTCGACGTTCCCGCCTGCGGCGGCCCGCTCCCACCACTGCCTGGCCGCCACCCGGTCGCCACGCTGGGCGCACAGCCGGCCGAGCCGGTGCGCGGCCAGCGCGTCACCGGCCCGCGCGGCGGCGAGTAACGCGTCGTCGTCTCCACTGCGTGGCGCCGGTACGGCCGCGTCTTCCTGCCCACTGGCCATGACGACCAGGGTGACACGCAATCGGCCGATCGCGGACGGTAATCGACGACAAGGGTCAGGAGAACTTGATGAACCCGGAATACATCCCCATGCCGCAGACATATCGCAGCTCACCGGGTCGCTGCGGGGGCAATCGGACGGTGGCGGGCAAGGCCACGTCGCGCCCGGCGATGGTGACGGTCCGGGTGCAGCCGGGGTCGGCCGCCTTGAAGACGATCTCGACCGGCACCCCGGCCCTGGCCGCCACCGCGACAGGACGGTAGCCGTCGCGGGTGCCCCAGACGGTGATCGTCTGGACGCCGTCCGACGTCGTGGCCGCGGCCGGCGGCGGGGCCGGGTCGGGCAGCCAGCCGCCCAGGCTGAGCCCGCTGCCCACGCTCCACAGCCCGGCCGCGACGGCGGCGAGCCCGGCGACGGTGGCCAGCCGGGTGCGCGACAGGCGCCGCAGCACGTAGCCGAGCAGCGCGAACGCCGGCGCCGAGCCGAGCACCAGCCCGGTCATGACGGCCGCCCCGCCCAGCGGATCGCCGGTCGAGACGGCCAGCAGCTCCATGCTGATCGTCACGCCGCAGGGCACCAGGATCGTCGCCGCTCCGAGCAGCGGCGCCCGCAGCCACGACGGACCGCGAGCACTTCCCACGGGGGACGCGCAGGCGACGTCACGCCGTCTGAGCAGCCGGAACGCGAAGACGATCACCATGAGCCCGGACGCAACCAGCAGCAGCGCCCGGAACGAGGGCGGCAGGCTCACCGCCGCGCCGGCCAGCCCGAGCAGCGCCCCGGCCGCCGCGTGCGCGCCCAGCCGCCCGGCCAGGAACCAGGCCACCACGCCCGGGTCACCGCCCCGGCGATCACCTTGACGGCCGCCGGTCAGCCCGGCGAGCAGCCCGCCCTGAACCGCCGTACACGAGAGGGTGCCCGCCGCCAGACCGGCGGCCAGGCCGTTGACGAGCAACGCGGCCGGCTCCACGCGAGTCCCCACTCTCTAGGGAAGCCTTCACGCGCAAGGTAACCCGCACCGCCGGACGCGGCCAGTGACACTTCTGGCACTGTCGGTGACGTTTCACGCGGCGGCGTCGCCGGGTTTCCTGGCCTCGATCAGGAACCGGCTGGAATGGGCGACGAACGGCCCTTCCGCCTCGATGCGGTCGTGCAGGGCACGCAGCCGGTCCTGATAGCGCTCGACCGAGAAGCCGGGCACGATCCAGATCACCTTGCGCAGGAAGTAGATCACCGCGCCGACGTCGTCGAACTCCATGCGCAGCCGCTCCAGCCTGAGGTCCACGACCTCCAGCCCGGCGGCGCGGGCGGCCGCGGCGGCGTCCTCGGGGTCGCGCGCGGAGCTCTCCAGCGGGCCGAGGAAGTACTCCGCCAGCTCGAACACGCTGCGCGGCCCGACCTGCTGGGAGAGGTACGTCCCGCCGGGCCGCAGCACTCGGGCGATCTCCGTCCAGTACGTCTCCACCGGATGCCTGCTGACCACCAGGTCGAACACCCCCGCCAGGAACGGCAGCCGCGACCCGCCGTCGTCGGCCACCACCGCGGCCCCGCGCGGACGCAGCCGGGAGGCGGCCAGCGCCAGGTTGGGCGGCCAGGACTCGGTGGCCACGGTCACCGGCGGCAGCTCCGGCAGGCCGGCCAGGATCTCACCGCCGCCGGTCTGGACGTCGAGCGCGGCCCGCGCCCGGGCCATCCGCTCGCCGAGCAGCCGTGAGTATCCCCAGGACGGCCGCTCCTCGCTGGCCCGCCCTTCCAGCCAGGAGAAATCCCAGCCGTCCACCGAGACGGTGGCGGCCTCCCGACGCAGGTCTTCGTACGTGCGTGACATCCTCCGAGCCTGTCAACGCCCGTGCCGCGGCTTCAACCAAATTCCGGTCATGCGCTGCGCCCGTTGAAGGCTCATGCGATGCGGTCGCGCACGGCCGTCCTGTCGAGGCCGAGCTGGTCGATCAGCGGCGTCACCGGGTCACTGGCGCCCTGGTCGAGCAGGGCGAGCAGCAGCCGGCCCGGTGCGGCGGTCGGCCTGGTCTTCCTGGTGGTGGTCTTGATGGCGGTGTTGACCGCGGCCCTGGCGCTGGTCGACAGGGCCGTCGCGGAGACCGGGCGCGGCCTGCGCGGCGCTGGACGCGGCCGGTCGGCCACGTCGATGCCCAGCGCGCGCAGTGCGGCGTGGTCGAGCTCGTCGAGCGCGGCCCGCGCGGCGGCCAGGCCGACGCCGAGCGCCCGCGCGGTCTCCGAGCCCGGGTCGCGCAGCAGGCCGAGCAGCAGGTGCTCGGTGCCGATCCGCCGGTCACCGCGCAGGCCGGCCTCCTCCGAGGCCGCCTTGATGACCACCGCGAACGGGCTCTTCTCCATGCCCAACATGGCGATCCCCCTCATTTCCCGTATTTGGCGTGCACGGACTGCCGTGACATGCCGAGGGCGTCGCCGATCTGCTCCCAGGTCCAGCCCTGTTCCCTGGCCAGTTCCACCGACACCGCCTCCACCTGTTCGGCCAGCCGGTGCAGGGCGCCCACGGCTCTCAACCCCATGGCGGGGTCGTTCGACCTGATGCGTTCGGAAAGCTCTCGCATGTCCACGCTGTCAGGCTAGATTGACAACGACGATTTTGTCAATCTAGCCTGACAGGCATGGAACAAGTCGTGATCATTGGAGCGGGCCCCGTGGGGCTCATGCTGGCCTGCGAGCTGAGCCTGACCGGCGCTCGCCCGATCGTGCTGGAACGCCGTGCCGGGCCGAGCGACCTGCCCAAGGCGAACGGGCTCGGCGGCCAGATCGTGCAACTGCTCGACAACCGGGGGCTGCTCGGCAGGTTCGCCGAGGACAGCCCGTTCTTCGGCCGTCCGCCCGGGTTCCCGTTCGGCTCGGTGCCGCTGCGGTTCGACGGGCTCGACGACGTCCCGCTGCGGGTGCTGATGATCCAGCAGCCCAGGCTGGAGTCGCTGCTGCGCGAGCGCGCGGCCGAGCTCGGGGTCGAGATCAGGTGGGGCCACGAGGTGGAATCGCTCGCGGAGGACCCCGACGGCGTGACGCTCACCGGCCGCGCCTTCGAGCCCCGGCCCCGATCCGGCCCCGGCTTCGAGTTGCGGGCCCGATACGTCGTCGGCTGCGACGGCGGCCACAGCACGGTGCGGCGGCTGGCCGGCATCGGCTTCCCCGGCACGACCGACGACGAGGTGCTGCGCCTGGGCCACTTCGCCACCGCCGACACCACCCACGTCTTCGAGAACCCGTGTTACGACGGGCTGGAGCCGGGCTGGAACCGTACCCCGCACGGCCGCCTGCTGCTCACCTCGCTGCGGGAGGGCGCGTACGTCGTCGGCGTCAAGGAGAAGCGTGACCCGGGAGAACAGCCCGACCGGCGCGAGGAGGTCACGCCGGCCGACTTCGCCGCGGCCGTACGGCGGGTGCTGGGCAGGGACCTGCCGCTGGGCGAGCCGATCTGGCTGTCCAGCACGGTCGGCCAGGCCCGCCTGGCCGAGCGGTACCGCACCGGCCGGGTGTTCCTGGCCGGCGACGCCGCCCATCTGTTCCCGGCCGGCGGCTCGGCGCTGAACGTCGGCCTGACGGACGCCGTCAACCTGGGCTGGAAGCTGTCCGCCGAGCTGGCCGGGCACGCGCCCGCCTGGCTGCTCGACACCTACGAGGCCGAACGCCGCCCGGTCGGCGCGCACACGCTGGCGCACACCCGCGCCCAGGCCGCGCTGGAGAGCCAGAGCGGCGAGAACGGCGACGCCCTGCGCGGCCTGCTGGCCGAACTGTTCGCCTACGACCAGCCCGCCCGCCACCTCGCCGAACTCCTGCACGGCGGCGACACCCGCTACCCGGTGCCAGGCCCGCTGCAGGCCGCTGGCCAGCCGCACCCCCTGGTCGGCCGGCTCGCCCCCGACCTCGCCCTGACCACCGCCGCGGGCCCCACCCGCCTGGCCGAGCTGCTGCACCAGGGCCGCCCGCTGCTCCTGGACCTCGCGGGCGGCACGGCGGCGTCCGGCGGCCCGATCGACGTGGTCACCGCCACCACCGCGGACCCGCCCGCCGACGCCCTGCTCATCCGCCCGGACGGCCACGTCGCCTGGGCGGGCGCCGAGGGCCTGGCCGAGGCGACCGCCGCCTGGTTCACCCCGGCATCCGCCTGACGACCCACCCGGACGGCCGATGCGGCCGCCGTCAGTCGAGCGCGTCGAGGTTCAGCTCGCCGATGGTCGCCACCTCGTCCGCCGGTGGCGGCTCGATGTTCGGTTCGATGCCCCAGTCGCTGAGCCGGAGGTCGTCCACGGCCGGGAACGTCTCGTCCACCCCCAGGCCCGGCTCGATCACCGGCTCCCGGTGCGAGGACCAGCAGCGGCGGACGAGCTGGTCCTCCCCGATCCACAACCGCCACGACACGGGCAGCTTGGCGTACTTCGCGTACTTTCCCGTGGGCTTGTAGAACAGCGAGATCCGCAGCCGGGGGTAGACGCGGTACAACGCGCCCATGCTGATCGTGCCCTGGTAGAGGGTGGTGCGGGTGCCGTCGTACCGCCCGGCCGGCCGTTTCGACGCGGTGGTCGCCAGGACGGCCTTCATCGTGGCGGGATCGCCGAGCCTGATCTGCCCGCAGGCCAGGCCCAGGTCCGTGTGCTTCTTCCAGATCTCCCAGCTCTTGCCGGGCGGGAAGGCCGCGGCCGGCAGGTGCCCGGTCTTGTACATACGGTCGGGGAAGATGAGATCCCGCTTCTCGGGCTCGTCGGCGTCGATCCGGTCGACGGCCGCCACCCTGCCCGCGCGGAACTCGGCCACGCCGCGCTGACGGAAGACGTGCTCAGGCCCGGACACCCCGAAGAACCGCACGCCGCGGCCGTCGACGAGGCTGCGTTCGAGCGCGGTCACCGGATCGATCCGCGCCTGCGCGGCGGTCGCCGGGCCGGCGGCGGAGATCGACGCCGCCACTGTCACGCTCAACGCGGCCTGCCACCATCGCACGGGTCCGGTTCTCCTCGGTTTCGCCGGGAACGGGCTCCGCGTGATGGTGGCAGGCCAAGATCACGAAGCCGTCACAGCCAGCCCGGTTTGACCAGGCCGGATTCGTAGGCGATGACCACGAGCTGGGCGCGGTCGCGGGCGCCCAGCTTCATCATGGCCCGGCTGACGTGCGTCTTGGCGGTGGCCGGTGACATGAACAGCTTGGCCGCGATCTCGTCGTTGGTCATGCCGGTGCCGACCAGCGACAGCACCTCGCGCTCGCGTTCGGTGAGCTGGTCGAGCCCGCCGGCGGTCACCGGCTCCTTGGCGCGCGTGGCGTACTCGGCGATGAGCCTGCGCGTGACGCTGGGCGACAGCAGCGCGTCGCCGGCCGCCACGACGCGGACCGCCTGGATGAGCTCGGCCGGCTCGGTGTCCTTCACCAGGAAGCCGCTGGCGCCGCCGCGCAGCGCCTCGAAGACGTACTCGTCCAGCTCGAACGTGGTGAGGATGATGATGTGCGGGCCCGGGGGCATCTGCCTGGTGGCGGTGAGCCCGTCGGTGCCCGGCATGCGGATGTCCATGAGCACGACGTCGGGCGTGTGCTCGCGGGCCAGGCTCACCGCCTCCGCGCCGTCGGCGGCCTCGGCCACCACCGTCATGTCGGGCTGCGCGTCGAGCAGCGCCTTGAAGCCGGCGCGGACCAGGGCCTGGTCGTCGGCGAGCAGTACCTTGATCATGCAGTCTCCTCAGGTAGGGGCAGCCTGGCCTCGACCTCGAAGCCGGTGCCCGTCGGGCCCGCCAGCAGGGTGCCGCCCAGGGCGGAGGCGCGCTCGCGCATGCCGGGGATGCCGTTGCCGCTGCCTTCGTCGGACAGCGGGGCGGGCCGGGTGGCCCCCGTGTCGGCCACCCGGATGTGCAGTTCGTGCGGGCCGTACTCGAGGTGGACGGAGACCTGCGAGCCGGGCGCGTGCCGCGCCGCGTTGGTGAGCGACTCCTGGACGATGCGGTAGGCGGCCCGCTCGACCTGCGGCGGCAGCGGGCGCGCGCCGGTGCGTTCGAGCGTGACCGGCACTCCGCAGCGCTGGACCAGGTCGTCGAGGCGGTCGAGGCCGGCCGTGGGGGAGCGGGGCGCGCCCTCGCGCAGCACGTTCAGCACCGAGCGCATCTCGCCGAGGACCTCCTTGGACGCCGACTTGATCGTGGCCAGCGCGGTGCGGGCCTGCTCGGGGTTGTCGTCCATGAGGTGCAGCGCGGTGGAGGCCTGGACGTGGATGAGCGAGATGTTGTGGGCCAGCACGTCGTGCAGTTCCTGGGCCATGGTCAGCCGTTCCTCGCTGGCCTGGCGCCGGCTCTCCTCCACGGCCGCGCGCTGCTGCTGCGCCCGCCGCTCGCGGGCGATCCGCGCCAGCTCGGCGGCGATCGTGAACAGCAGGATGAACGAGGTCACCGCCATGTCGTGGAAGAGCCCGCGCTGCGGCTGGGACGTGGACCAGGCGTACAGGACGAAGGCGCCGGCGCTGACGAGCGCCAGGGTCCAGGCGAGGGCACGCAGGCGTTCGAGCACCAGCCAGAACAGCATGACGATGGGCGAGATGAAGACGCCGCCGTAGGGATAGCCGCCCCAGATGAAGACGTACGTCGCCAGGAACGCGACGATGGCCGTGGTCTTGGGGAACCTCGGGTGCAGGGCGATCATCAGCGGCCCGACCAGTAGCAGGACGTAGGCCCACCCGTCGAGCGGCTCGCGGAACGGCTGCCCCCACTGGGCGCCCTGCGAGAGCACCACCTGGAACACGGCCACGATCAGGGCCAGATAGGGGGCGAAAGCCGACTTCCTGCGCACGTCTCAACGCTAGACCACCACTCTGACCTGCGCATCACCCGCATGTCGCAGGGGGCCCTACCACGATCGGCGTACCTGGTTCATCGTGGAGGCCATGCGCCGTGTGATCGTTCCCGCAGCAGCAGTCCTCCTCACGCTCGCCCCGGCCCCCGCGCTGGCCGAGCCCGCACAGCCCGCACAGCGGCCCGCACAGCAGCAGAAGGTCCCGGTCGCCGAGGGGTACGGGGGCGCCGTGGCCACCGTCGACCTCGACGCCAGCAAGGCCGCGATCGCCGTACTGAGACGGGGCGGCAACGCCATGGACGCGGCCGTCGCCGCCGGCGCGGTGCTCGGCGTGACCGAGCCCTACTCCGCCGGCCTGGCGGGCGGCGGCTTCATGGTCTACTACGACGCCAGGCACGGAAGAGTGCACACCATCGACGGCCGCGAGACCGCACCGCGGGCCATGACCTCGACCTCGCTGGAAGGCATTCCGTTCGAGGAGGCCGTGACCAGCGGCCTGTCGGCGGGCGTGCCGGGCGCGGTGGCCCAGTGGGACCTGGCCCTGCGCAGGTTCGGCACGATCCCGCTCAGGCAGGCGCTCCAGCCCGCCGTCGAGGTGGCGTCCAACGGCTTCGTGGTCGACCAGACCTTCCACGACCAGACCGCCGCCAACGCCGCCCGTTTCAAGGACATCGCCTCCACCGCCGAGCTCTACCTGCCCGGCGGCGCGCCGCCTGCGGTCGGCTCGGTCTTCAGGAACCCCGACCTCGCCGCCACGTACCGGGAGCTGGGCCGGCGCGGACCCGGCTGGCTGTACGGCGGGCAGCTGGGCAGGGAGATCGTGGAGACGGTCAAGCGGCCCCCGGTCACCCCGGGCAGCACCAGGAACGTGCGTCCCGGGCTGATGGAACTGGCCGACCTGCGGGCCTACCGCGCTCTCCTGCGCGAGCCCACCCGCGTTCGCTACAACGGCCTGGAGGTGTACGGCATGGCGCCGCCGTCCTCCGGCGGTTCGACGGTCGGCGAGGCGCTCAACATCCTCGAGTCCCTGCCCGAGGTGGGGCTGCACGAGTACCTGGAGGCGTCCAGGCTGGCCTTCGCCGACAGGAACAAGTACGTCGGCGACCTGCCCGGAGTCCCGCTGCGCGAGCTGCTGTCCGACGGCTTCGCCAAGGAACGCGCCTGCCAGGTCGGCGACCGGGCGATGGCGCACCCGGCCGCGCCCGGCAATCCCGACGGCGCGTACGAACCCTGCCCGGCCCCGGCAGGAACCGCCGCGCCGATCGCGGACGAGGGCCCCGAGACCACCCACCTGGTCGTCGCCGACCGCTGGGGCAACGTGGTGGCCTACAACCTGACCATCGAGTCCACCGGCGGCAACGGCATCGTGGTGCCCGGCCGCGGCGTGCTGCTCAACAACGAGCTGACCGACTTCACCTTCGGCCCGGCCCCTGGCGACCCGAACCTGCCCGCGCCCGGCAAGCGTCCGCGCTCGTCGATGGCGCCCACGCTGGTGTTCGACGACGGACGTCCGGTGCTGGCGGCCGGCTCGCCGGGCGGCTCGACGATCATCACGACCGTGCTGCAGATCCTGGTCAACCGCTACGAGTTCGGCATGGACCTGCCCACGGCGCTCGCCGCGCCCCGCGCCACCCAGCGCAACACCGAGCTGACCCAGGCCGAGCCGCTGTTCCTGGAGCGGTACCGGGCCGAGCTCGAAGCCAGGGGACACCGGTTCGCGGCCAACCCGGAGATCGGGGCGGCCACCGCGCTGGAGTTCCTCGGCCGGGGACGCGTCCAGGCGGTGGCCGAACCGTCCAGGCGCGGCGGCGGCAGCGCGATGGTGGTGTGGCCGGCCAGGTGACCCTCAGCCGAGGTCGAGCCCGGCCAGCTCGCGTCTGGAGGAGACGCCCAGCTTGGGATAGGCCTTGTACAGGTGGTACTCCACGGTACGCGGGCTGAGGAAGAGCTGGGCGGCGATCTCCCGGCTGCTGCGCCCGGTCGCGGCCAGGCGTACCACCTGGAGTTCCTGCGGCGTCAGCGGCGGGGTCTGGCCGGTCCCACCGGCCGGGCCCGCCGGTGGCGTGTCGCCGGCCGCCCGCAGCTCGGCGCGGGCGCGGTCGGCCCAGGGCGTGGCACGCAGCCGGGCGAAGGTCTCCAGCGCGGCGTGCAGAGGCGCCCGGGCCTCGGCCGGACGGCGGTCGCGGCGCAGCCACTCGCCGTACAGCAGCCGGGTGCGTGCCTGCTCGAACGGGCAGCCGCTCGTCTCGTGCAGCCGCAGCGCCTGCTGGTAGGACCTCTCGTCGTCGTCGATCAGCGCCTGGGCGCGCAGGGCGAGTGCGCGTGCCCACGGCTGCCCGGACGCCCTGGCCCGGTCCCGCAGCCGGCGCAGCGGTTCCTCCGCCCGGTGCGGCCACCCCAGCCGGACGGCGGCCTCGACCTGGTCGGGCGCGGCGGCCATCAGCGCGGTGGCGTTGCGGCCCTGGTCCGACCAGGCGGACTCCAGCCGGTCCAGCGCCGACGCGTAATCGCCTGAGGACAGCTCCAGCAGGGCCAGCACGGCCGCGCCCGTGGACCGGTAGGCGGGCGGTGCGGACCCGGCCAGGTGGCGGGCGCGGGATTCGTCGCCCTCGATCGCGGCGATCCTGGCCGGGACCGCGTTGAACCAGGCCAGGTGCTGCTGCAGGCCGGTGGTGCCGGCGATCTCCGCGGCGGCCGCGGCGGACGCCTCGGCTTCGGCGTGGCGTCCGGCCCAGAACTGGGCCTGGGCCAGCACCTGCAGGACCGGGGGCAGGGCGCCGATCAGCCCTTGCTCGCGCAGGCGGGCCGCCTCGGCGGTGGCCAGGCCGAGGGTGGCGTCGGCACCGATGATCAACGCCGTGTACAGGGCACGCTCGGCGTCGTCGGCGTCGTTGGCGTGCTTTGGCCCGGTGGCGTCGGGTCCGGCGGCGTCGGGTCTGGTGGCGTCGGGTTCGGTGGCGTCGGGTCCGGTGGCGTCGGTGACGAAGCCGACCAGGAGGGGGAGAGCGCGGTCGTAGTCGTCCCGCATGAGTTGGGCCAGGCCCTCGGCCATCGGGTCGGGGTGCCCGAGCGCGGCCAGCTCGCGGGCGGCGGTGTGCACGGCGTGCTCGTCGCCGGTGAACCAGGCGTAGGTGGCGCTGGTGCGCAGCATGGCCGCGCCCTGCTCGGGCGGCACCGTGCGGGCGCGCTCCTGGAGGAGGCGGATGGCCTCGCCCTCCTCGCCCTGCTCGAACATCGCATTGGCGCGCACCGCGACCACCTGCGCCACCTGCCACCCCACGGCCTCCGCGCCCGGGGCGTCGGGCTGGGGGGCGAGTTGGGCGGCCAGGTCTTCGGCTTGTTCGGCGAGGCGGGCGGCCTGGCCGGGGTTGCCGGCGGCGAGGGCCGCGGCCGCCGCCCTGGCCAGCCAGCCCGTCTGGTCCTGCCCGGCCGTGGCGAGCCTGGCGGCCTGCGCGTACAGCTGGCAGGCGGCCTGGTACGCGGTGCGGCCGTGCGCCCGCTCGGCCGCCGCGGCCAACTCGGCCGCGACGTCCGCGTCGGGCTCCATGGTGGCGGCGGGCAGATGCCGGGTACGGCAGTCCGCGCTGCGCGCGGAATCGGCCAGCGCCCCGTGTACGGTGACCCGCCTGGCCAGCGTCGCGCCCTGGTAGGCGGCGGTGGCGACGAGCGGGTGGCGGAAGGCGACCGAGGTCTCGGTCGACTGGATCAGCCCGGCCCGTTCGGCCGCTTCGAGATCGTCCAGGCCGACGTCCAGGCGTTGTGCCGCGCGCAACTGGAGTGCCAGGTCGCCGCGTCCTTCGGCGGCCGCGATGAGCAGCATGAGCCTGGTCCGCTCGGGCAGCCGGGCGATCTGGGCGCGGAACGACGACAACACCCGGTCGGCCACCCGCAGGTGCGGCCCGGTCCGCTGGTCGCAGCGGGTGGCGGCGAACTCGATCAGGGCGAGCGGGTTGCCCGCGGACTCGTCGATGACCTGCTCGCGCACCGGCGGCGGCACCTCGCGCCCGGCCAGCAGCCGGCCCGCGTCCCGCCGGTCCAGCCTGGACGGCCGCAGCTCGGCCAGCCCGGACGCGGCGAAGCCGTCCTCACGGGCGGCGAACACCATCGCCACGCCCTCGGCGGCCAGCCGCCGCGCGGCGAACAGCAGGGCCTCGGCGCTGGCCAGGTCCAGCCACTGGGCGTCGTCGACCAGGCAGAGCACCGGGGCCCGCTCGGCCAGGTCGGCCAGCAGCGTGAGCACGGCGAGCCCGATGAGGAAGCGGTCGCGGGACAGCCCGCTGCCGAAGACCGCCTTCAGCGCCTCGGCCTGCGGCTCCGGCAGTTCGTCGAGCCGGTCCTGCAGCGGCCACAACAGCTGGGTCAGCGCGCCGAAGGCCAGGTCGGCCTCGGGTTCGATGCCGGTCACCCGGAGCACGCGCAGCCCGTGGCCGCCGGCCGTACCGGCCGCCCAGTCCAGCAGCGCGGTCTTGCCGATGCCGGCCTCGCCGCGGACGACGAGCGCGCCGCTGCGGCCGTCGCGGGCGCCGGTGATCAGGCCGGTCAAGGCGGTCTGCTCGGCGTCCCTCCCGTACAGCACGAAATCCCCCGGCTCTGGCTTCAGTACCCGGACCAGTAAACATTACGGATTCTCCGGATATTGCGGGCTTTCTAGGTTGATCGGCATGAACGAACTTTTTGAGCCGGTTGACCTGGGAAAACTGACCCTGCCGAACCTCGTGGTGATGTCCCCGATGTCGCGTAACCGGGCCGCCGCCGGAGGGCTGGTGACCGACCTGACCGTGGAGTACTACACGCAGCGCGCCGCCGCCGGACTGATCATCACCGAGGGCACCCAGCCCTCGGTCATCGGCCAGGGCTACGTCGACAGCCCGGGGCTGCACTCGCAGGCGCAGGTGGCGGCCTGGCGCAAGGTGACCGACGCCGTCCACGCCCGGGGCGGACGGATCTTCGCCCAGCTCATGCACTCGGGCCGGGTCGGCCACCCCTGCCTCTACCCGGACGGCGCGCTCCCCGTCGCGCCGTCGGCCATCCCGACCGGCGGGCGGCTCTACACCGGTGAGACCCTGCTCGACCACCCCGTACCGCGGCCCATGACGCTCGCCGACATCGACGCGACGGTCGGCGACTACGCCGCGGCGGCCAGGAACGCGATCGCGGCCGGATTCGACGGCGTGGAGGTGCACGGCGCGAACGGCTTCCTGATCCACCAGTTCCTCTGCGGCAGCTCCAATGCGCGCACCGACGCCTACGGCGGCTCGGTGACGAACCGGATCCGCTTCGCGGTTGAGGTGGCCGGGGCGGTCTCCGACGCGATCGGCCCCGAGCGGACCGGGCTGCGCATCTCGCCCGCGCACAACGTCAACGGCATCAGCGAACGCGACTCGGCCGAGGTGTACCCGGCCCTGGTCCGCGCGCTGACCCCGTACCACCTGGCCTACCTGCACATCATGGAGTTCGGCGGCCGCGACATCACCAGGGGGATCCGCGCGCTGTGGCCGGGCGCGCTGCTGCTGAACCCGCACGCCACGGCCGAGGAGAAGGTCGTCACGCCGGAGTCCGCGCTGGCCGTGGTGCGCGAAGGGCTGGCCGACGCGGTCAGCCTGGCCACGATGTGGCTGGCCAACCCGGACCTGATCGACCGCATCAAGGCGGGCGGACCGTACAACGCGGCCG
>NZ_JABCPZ010000124.1 GCF_013283785.1 Nonomuraea antri | reverse complement strand
CCCCCACCTCCAACCCCGGCGGCAAGAAGATCGCCGGATATTTCACGAACTGGGGCGTGTACGGGCGTAACTTCCACGTCAAGAACCTCGTCACGAACGGCTCGGCCGCCAAGCTGACCCACATCGTGTACGCGTTCGGCAACGTCACCGGCGGCAAGTGCGTGCTGTCGGACACCTACGCCGACTACGACAAGTTCTACGGCGCGGCCGACAGCGTGGACGGCAAGGCCGACACCTGGGACACCGGCGCGCTGCGCGGCAACTTCGGCCAGCTGCGCGAGCTGAAGGCGATGTACCCGAACATCAGGGTCGTCTTCTCCTTCGGCGGCTGGACCTACTCCGGCGGCTTCACCGACGCGGCCAAGAACGTCACCGCGTTCGCCAAGTCGTGCCACCAGGTGGTCGAGGACCCGCGCTGGGCGGACGTGTTCGACGGCATCGACATCGACTGGGAGTACCCGAACGCGTGCGGCCTGGTCTGTGACACCAGCGGCCGGGCGGCCTTCAAGAACATGATGTCCGCGCTGCGCGCCGAGTTCGGGGCCGACGCCCTGATCACCGCCGCCATCACGGCCGACGGCACCGACGGCGGCAAGATCGACGCGGCCGACTACGCGGGCGCCGCCCAGTACGTCGACTTCTACATGCCGATGACCTACGACTACTTCGGCGCCTGGGCCAAGAACGGCCCGACCGCGCCGAACGCCCCGCTGACCTCGTACTCCGGCATCCCGATCGCCGGCTACTACGGCGACAAGGCGATCCAGAAGCTCAAGGGCCAGGGCATCCCCGGCTCGAAGCTGCTGCTCGGCGTGGGCTTCTACGGCCGCGGCTGGACCGGCGTCACCCAGGCGGCCCCCGGCGGGACGGCGACGGGCCCGGCCCCGGCCACGTACGAGGCGGGCATCGAGGACTACAAGGTGCTCAAGAGCAAGTGCCCGGCCACCGGCACGGTCGGCGGCACGGCGTACGCGTTCTGCAACGGCGAGTGGTGGAGCTACGACACCCCCGTCACGATCGGCTCGAAGATGGGCTACGCCAAGGACCAGGGCCTGGCCGGCGCGTTCTTCTGGGAGACCAGCGGCGACACCGCCGACGGCGAGCTGATCACCGCGATGTCCAACGGCCTCAGGTAAGGCGAGAGCGCTCAGACAAGAAGAGCGCTCAGGCAGGTCGAGAGCGTCCGGCCGCCGTCTACCGGCTGCGGCGGCCGGCGGAACGTGGTCCCCGCCCCCTCGCCAGGGCGGGGGCCACACCTATGCGAGGCTCACGCCTGGGTGAGCACGGTGTCGATGCCCCGCGCCGCCAGGTGCCCCGGATCGGCCGCGCCGGCCCTGGTCACGATGGCGACCGGGCCCGAGCGCCGCAGCCGTACCCACTCGGCGTGGAAGGCGCTGCCCGGCGCGACCTCGGCCCGCCGCCCGGGCTCCGCGCGCAGGTCCACCTCGCACACCAGCGCGGGACGCCGTTCCGCGGCGGGACGGCGCGCCTGCCCGGCGAGCGCGGCCAGCTCCTTGGCGGCCGGCTTGGGCCGGTGGTCGACGGTGAACAGCCCCAGGTCGTATTCGCGTTCCGGGAAGTCGGCCAGCGACCGGTCCAGGTCGTGTGAGCACCACCAGGTGACGCCCCACAGCGCCGGGTTCGGGGTCACGTGGTCGAGCAGGGCGCGGACGAACCGCGCGGCGTCCTGCTCGGGCACGTCGGGGCGCGGCGCGCCGACCTCCTGCAGCCACACCGGCCTGGACGGGTCGAGCGACGTGGAAGCGGCCAGTTCCACCAGGTAGTCGGCATGCGAGACGGTGGCCGGGCCGAGCGGTCCGTCCAGCGCGGACACCCCGTTGAAGACCCACGAATGCACCGTGGTCAGGTCGCCCAGGTCCACGTTGTCGGCGGGGTGGAAGGGGTGGTCCGGGTCGTACCAGGTGGCGTCGTACAGGGAGTGCAGGGCGAGCAGGCCGGGCGCGGCCTCCCGGACGACGCCGAGCAGCTCGGCGGCCCACGCGGACGACGCCGCGGGCGTGGTCGGGTTGGCCGGGTACAGGTTGTTGACCTCGTTGCCCAGCGTCACGGCGAACACGTTCGGCCGGGAGGCGACCGCGCGCGTCACCCGGTCCACGTAGACGGCCAGGCCCTCGCGGACCGCCGGGTCGGTGAACACGCTGGCCCGATGCCAGGTGAGCACCCACGACGGCAGGAAGTCGAAGCTGGACAGGTGGCCCTGGAGCAGGTCGACGGAGACCGACAGGCCGAACTCGGCCGCCACGTCGATCAGGTCGAGCAGGTCGTCGATGCCGCGCTGGCGCACCAGGGTCCTGTTGGGCTGGATCCACGGCCAGATCGGGAAGACCCGCACGTGGTCGAGCCCGATCCCGGCCAGGTCCGCGAAGTCGCGGCGGTTGGCGTCGAGGTCGGGATCGAGCCAGCTGTAGAACCAGCCGGACGAGGGCACGTAGTTCGCGCCGAGGCGCAGCGGGTCGGTGGGCAGGGGCACGCGTCCTCCGGGAGTCGAGCTGATCTCTTGCGCACCCTAAACCGCTTTAGCTCGCCTGCCAAGCCCCGTCCCACCCAAAGAGCGACGAAACGGACGCCGGGATCACCGGGGCGGCGGGGCGGTGCTCTCGCGCACCACCAGGCGCGGCGTGCCCGTCTTGACGTCGCGCCGGCGCCCGGGCTCGGCGATGACCTCCAGCAGCACCTCGGCCACCTGGCCGCCGAGCGCGAACGTGTCGCGCGACAGCGAGGTGATCGCCGGATGGGTGACCCGGGTCAGCACCGAGTCGTCGAAGGCCACGATCGACAGCTCGTCCGGCACCCGCACGCCCATCTCCCCCGCCACGCCCAGCCCGGCCAGCGCCATCACGTCGCTGTCGTACACGATCGCGGTCGGCCGGCGGCCGCGTGAGAGCAGGGCGCGGGTGGCGGCCGCGCCCTCGGCGTCGCTGAAGTCGGTCGGCAGCGAGACCGCCTCGGTCAGCCCGAGCCTGCGCACCGAGTCGCGCAGCGCCCGCATGCGCCGCTGCGTGTGACGGAAGCGCGGCAGCCCGGCGACGTGCGCGACGCGCCGGTGGCCGAGCGCGGCCAGGTAGTCGACCACCGACAGCATGGCCTCGCGGTCGTCGGCCCACACGCTCGACAGCGAGCCGTGCCTGCCGGGGCCGCCCAGCACCACGGCGGGGACCCCGAGTTCGTCGAGCGCGTCGATGCGCGGGTCGCGCACCTGCGGGTCGACCATGATGAACCCGTCGACGCGGTGCGCCGAGGCCCATTCGCGGTAGACCTCGATCTCGGCGTCGGCGTCCTCGACGACCAGCAGGTGCATGGCCACCGACTGGGCCGACAGCCGGGCCTGCAGCCCGGACAGGAGCTGGGCGAAGAACGGCTCGACGCCGAGCGTCTTGGCCGGCCTGGCGATGACCAGCCCGACCGCGTCGGCCCTGGCCCCGCCGAGCGCCCTGGCCGCGCTGTGCGGGCGCCAGTTCATCTCCTTGGCGGCCTGCAGGATGCGGGCCCTGGTCTCCTCGCTGACCCCGGGCCGCCCGTTGAGCGCGAACGACACCGCCCCCTTGGACACGCCGACGCGCTGGGCGATGTCGGCGATGGTGGGTCGGACCACGGCTGCTCCTCGTTTGATTCACGTTCGGATTCGAGTTCGGATTCGAGTTCGTCTCGGCTATTGACACAGCAGTGTAGCCAGGTGGATAGTCCCGCAACTAGAGCGGTTTAGTACCGAGAAGGAGGGCTCCATGCGAAGGCACTGGGCAGGACTGGCCGTGGCGGCCACGATGATCGTCACCGGTTGCGGGCTCGGCGGGACCAAGCAGGGGGCCGCCGTGCCGAGCGCGAGCGTCAGCGGCGAGGTCAAGGGCAAGGTGAGCCTCCAGACCTGGGCGCTGAAGCCCAAGTTCACCGACTACATGCAGGGCGTGATCGACGCCTTCGAGAAGAAGCACCCCGGCGTCGAGGTCGAGTGGCTCGACCAGCCCGGCGACGGCTACTCCGAGAAGGTGCTGAGCCAGGCGGCCGGCGGCAGCCTGCCCGACGTCGTCAACCTCCCGCCCGACTTCGCGCTCCCGCTGGTCAAGCAGGGGATGTTACTCGACGTCGCGCAGTCGGACCAGAAGCTCGCCGACGAGTACGTGGCCGGCGGCATCGACGCCTACAAGTACTCCGGCCACCAGGGCGTCTACGGCTACCCCTGGTACCTCAACACCGACGTCAACTACTGGAACTCCGAGCTGCTGAAGAAGCACGGCCTCGACCCGGCCAAGCCGCCCACCACCCTGGACGAGCTCATCGCCCAGGCCCGCACGTTCAAGGAGAAGTCCGGCGGCAAGGTCTACCTGATGAGCCGCCGCCCCGAACTGGGCGACTTCACCCAGGCCGGCGTGAAGATCCTGTCCGACGACGGGCAGAACTTCGTCTTCAACACCCCCGAGGCCGTCGCCGTGCTCGAACGCTACCGCGAGGCGTTCAAGGAGGGCCTGCTGCCGCGCGACGTGCTCACCGACACCTACGCGGGCAACGCCAAGCTGTTCAACGAAGGCACCGTGGCCTGGACGACGGCCGGCGGCAACTACATCACGAGCCTGGCCACCGACAACCCGACGCTGGCGCCCAAGGTGGTGCCCTCGACGGTGATCGGCACCCCGCCGCTGTTCGTGCAGGGCCTGTCGGTGTCGAAGTCGACCAAGAACGCCCCGGCCGCGCTCGCGCTGGCCCGCTGGGTGACCAACGCGGAGAACCAGGCCGCCTTCGCCCACCTGGTCAACATCTTCCCCAGCACCAAGGCCTCGGCCGACGACCCGTTCTTCAGCAAGAGCGACGGCACCAACTCCGGCGACGCCAAGGTCATCGCGTTCACCTCGCTGGCGCAGGCCAGGATGTTGCAGCCGGTCGAGGTCACCGAGGCGATGAGCAAGTACATCAGGCAGCAGATCTCGGCGGCGCTCAACGGTGAGATCAGTGCCAAGGAGGCACTGGACAAGGCGGTCGCCAAGTGCAACGAGCTGCACAAGAGCTGATCGAATGAGCCGCTGGTTCACTCCGTGGCTGCTGGTGCTGCCCGCCGCCGTCTGGCTGGTCGCGTTCAACGTCTGGCCGGCGGTCAACACCGTCGTCCTGGCGTTCACGAACGCCAAGCCGCTGGGCGGCGGGCATTTCACCGGCCTGGCCAACTTCGAGCGGGTGCTGAACGACGACCAGCTCGCCGACGCGCTGATCAACAGCATCGTGTACATGGTCGTCTGCCTGCCGCTGCTCACGATGGTGCCGCTGCTGCTGGCGATCCTGGTGGAGAAGCGGCTGCCGGGGATCACGTTCTTCCGCACCGCCTTCTACACGCCGGTGGTGGCCTCGGCCGTGGTGGTGGCGCTGATCTGGGGCTGGGTGCTGGACGACCGCGGTCTGGTGAACGGCTTCGCCCAGTGGCTGGGCGTGGTCGCCGCGCCGGTGCCGTTCCTGACCGACCGATGGCTGCTGCTGTTCAGCGCGATCACGCTGACCGTGTGGAAGGGCCTCGGCTACTACATGATCATCTACTTGTCGGCGCTCGGGAACGTCCGGCGCGAGCTGCACGAGGCGGCCGCGGTCGACGGCGCGGGCGCGGCCCGCAGGTTCTGGAGCGTCACCGTGCCCGGCGTGCGCAACACCATGCTGCTGGTCTCGGTGCTGGTGTCGGTGTCCGCGCTGCGCGTGTTCTCCGAGCTGTACGTGCTGTCGAACGGCACCGGCGGCCCCGGCGGGCGCGACATGTCGGTGGTGATGCTGATCCAGATGTACAGCCGGGGCTTCACCGGCCACCTGGGCTACGCCTCGGCGCTCAGTCTGGTGCTGCTGGTCATCACGATCGGGCCGATGCTCCTGCTGCTGCGTCTCGACAGGAAGGCGTCCTGACATGGCGCTGCGTGAAGTGAAGGGGCCCGGCACGGGGCGCCGGCACCGCCGGGAACGGCGCTGGGGCGCGCTCAACACGATCTCGCCGGGCGAGCGCGCGGTGCGGTACGCGCTGATGGCGCTGGTGCTGCTCATCACGGTCTCGCCGTTCCTGTGGCAGCTCTCGACCTCGCTGAAGAGCCTGGACGAGGACATCTACACCAGCACGCCGGCCTTCCTGCCGGAGCACCCGACGCTGGACAACTACTTCAAGGTCGCCGACACCATCCCGGTCTGGGCGTACGCCGGGAACTCGCTGGTGGTGGCCGCCATCGTGGTGACGGGCAACGCGGTCGGCGCCACGCTGGCCGGTTACGCGCTGGCCAGGCTGCGCTTCCGCGGCGCGAAGCTGCTGATCGGCGCGTTCGTCTCGACGCTGGTGCTGCCCGAGGAGGTGACGATCATCTCCAAGTACGTGATCGTCCGCGACCTGGGCCTGGCCGACACGCTGCCCGGCGTCGCGCTGCCCGGCGCGATCGGCATGCTCAACGTGCTGCTGATGCGGGTGGCGTTCCTGGCGATCCCGGCGGAGATGGAGGAGGCGGCCGTCATCGACGGGGCCACCACCTGGCAGCGGTTGCGCCACATCGGCCTGCCCAATGTGCGTGGCATGCTGAGTGTCATCACGATCTTCGCTTTCATCGGCGCTTGGGATGATTTCCTGTGGCCTCTCATCGTCCTGACCGATCCGGACAACTACACGCTCACCGTCGGCCTGCAATACCTCAACGGCACGTTCAGCGCCAATCCCCGGCTGATCGCGGCCGGGACGATGATCTCGTTCCTGCCGATCGTGGTCGTGTTCGCCACGTTGCAGAGGTTCTTCTTCAAGGGCGTCGAAGAAGGCGCGATCAAGGGTTGACCCCCGTCTTTAGGGAGCTTTTCCATGCATGACGACCGCACGCTGGTCGAAGCCCGTCTCAAGCGCGTGCTGGACGAACGCCTGCGTCCAGCCGTCTATCCCGAGTCCGTGCCGCTGGAGGTGAGCGTCTGGCACGCGCCGGGCGAGCCGGTTCCGGTGGCCGAGGGCCTGGCCGCGGCGGGCGAGCCGATCGCGGCCGGGGCGGCGTGGGGCGCGCCGTGGGGCACGAGCTGGTTCACGGTGACCGGCACGGTGCCGCACGCGTGGGCGGGACGCACCGTGGAGGCGATCCTGGATCTCGGCTTCGACGAGAACATGCCGGGCTTCCAGTGCGAGGGCCTGGTCTACCTGCCCGACGGCACCCCGGTGAAGGGGCTCAACCCGCGTAACCAGTGGGTGCGGATCGGCGCGCCGGTCAGCGGCGGCGAGCCGGTGGAGCTGCGGATCGAGGCCGCGTCGAACCCGGTGATCCTCGACTACCACCCCTTCCTGCCCACCCGGCTCGGTGACAGGGAGACCGCGGGCGGCGCGCCGCAGTACCGGCTGGCCCGGATGGACCTGGCGGTCTTCGACGAGACGGTGTGGCAGCTCGTCATCGACCTGGAGGTGGCCGGCGAGCTGATGATGGAGCTCCCGGTCGACGGCGGGCGGCGCTGGGACCTGATGCGCGCGATCGACCGCGCGCTGGACGCGATCGACCTGCAGGACGTCAACGGCACGGCCGCGGCGGCCCGCGCCGAGCTGACCGGGGTGCTGTCGGCGCCCGCGGTCCCGTCGGCGCACCGCGTCAGCGCGGTCGGGCACGCGCACATCGACTCGGCCTGGCTGTGGCCGCTGCGCGAGACCGTGCGCAAGGTGGCGCGGACGGCCTCGAACATGACCGCGCTGCTGGCCGACGAGCCGGAGTTCGTCTTCGCCATGTCGCAGGCCCAGCAGTGGGCGTGGATCAAGGAGCACCGGCCCGAGGTGTGGGCGAAGGTGACCAAGGCGGTGGCGGCCGGCCGGTTCGTCCCGACCGGCGGCATGTGGGTGGAGTCCGACACGAACATGCCCGGCTCGGAGGCGATGGCCAGGCAGTTCGTGCACGGCAAGCGCTTCTTCATCGACGAGTTCGGCGTCGACAACGAGGAGGTGTGGCTGCCCGACACGTTCGGCTTCGCGGCCGGGCTGCCGCAGATCATCAAGGCGGCCGGCGCGAAGCGGCTGCTCACCCAGAAGATCTCGTGGAGCAGGACGAACGCGTTCCCGCACCACACGTTCCTGTGGGAGGGCATCGACGGGTCGCGGATCTTCACCCACTTCCCGCCGGTCGACACCTACAACTGCTCGATGACCGGCAAGGAGATCGCGCACGCCGCGCGCAACTTCAAGGACAAGGGCGTGGCCAGGCACTCGCTGGCCCCGACCGGCTGGGGTGACGGCGGCGGCGGCACCACCCGCGAGATGGTGGCCAAGGCGGCCAGGCTGCGCGACCTGGAGGGTTCGGCCACCGTCACCTGGGAGACCCCGGCCGAGTTCTTCGCCAGGGCCGAGGCCGAGTACGCGAGCCCGCCGGTCTGGGTCGGCGAGCTCTACCTGGAGCTGCACCGGGCCACGCTGACCAGCCAGGCCAAGACCAAGCAGGGCAACAGGCGCAGCGAGTCGCTGCTGCGCGAGGCCGAGCTGTGGGCGGCCACGGCGGCCGTGCGCGCCGGCGCGCCCTACCCGTACGAGCGGCTCGACCGGATCTGGAAGACAGTGCTGCTGCACCAGTTCCACGACATCCTGCCCGGCTCGTCGATCGCCTGGGTGCACCGCGAGGCCCGCGACACGTACGCGGCGCTGGCCGGGGAGCTGAACGGCCTGATCGCCGACGCGCAGCGGGCGCTGGCCGGCGACGCGGCGGGCGGCGGGCGGCTGGTGTTCAACGCGGCCCCGCACGCCAGGAACGGCGTGGCGGCCGGCGGCGCGGCCCCGGCCGCGCCGGAGCCGGGCCCGAGCAGGCAGCCGCGCGAGGGCGGCGGCTTCGTCCTGGACAACGGCCTGGTCCGGGTGGAGATCGACGGGCGCGGCCTGATCGTCTCCGCCTACGACCACGCGGCCGGGCGCGAGAGCGTGGCCCCCGGCCAGGCGGCGAACCTGCTGCAGCTGCACCAGGACTTCCCGAACATGTGGGACGCCTGGGACGTGGACGAGTTCTACCGCAACACGGTCGTCGACCTGACCGCCGCCGACGAGGTCGCGGCGGGCCGGGAGCCGGGCTCGGTGCGGGTCACCCGTTCCTTCGGCGCGTCGTCGGTGACGCAGGTGATCTCGCTGGCCGGACGCCGGATCGACGTCGACACCGAGGTCGACTGGCACGAGACGGAGAAGTTCCTCAAGCTCGCCTTCCCCCTCGACGTGCGCGCCGAGCGGTACGCCGCCGAGAGCCAGTACGGCCACGCCTTCCGCGCCACGCACACCAACACGAGCTGGGAGTCGGCCAAGTTCGAGGCGTGCAACCACAAGTTCGTGCACCTGGAGGAGCCGGGCTGGGGCGTGGCCGTGGTCAACGACTCGACCTACGGCCACGACGTGACGCGTACCGTGCGCGCGGACGGCGGCACCACCACGACGCTGCGGGTCTCGCTGCTGCGCGCGCCGCGCTTCCCCGACCCGGAGACCGACCAGGGCAGGCACACGTTCAGGCACGCGCTGGTGCCGGGCGCGACGGTCGGCGACGCGGTGCGCGAGGGCTGGTTCGTCAACCTGCCCGAGCGCGAGGTGCCCGGCGACGCCGCGGTGGCGCCGCTGGTCACGGTGGACGACGACGCCGTCGTGATCACCGCGGTGAAGCTGGCCGACGACGGCAGCGGCGACGTGATCGTCCGTTTCCACGAGTCGCGCGGCGGCCGGGCCGCGGCCACGCTCACGGCCGGTTTCCCCGTGACCTCGGTGACGGTGACCGACCTGCTGGAGCGGCCGCTGGCCGGGCCGGAGCGTCCCGGCCAGGAGATCCCGGTGAGGCTGCGGCCGTTCGAGCTGGTCACGCTGCGCCTGGCGCGCTGATCACGCGCGTACGGCGCCCTCGGTCAGTCCGGCGCGCCAGAACCGCTGCAGCGCGGCGGACAGGACGATCAGCGGGACGACGGACACGAACGCCCCGGTGACGGTGAGTGTCTGCAGGATCGGCTGGCGGTCGGCGAAGCCCCGCCAGCCGGTCAGGCCGAGGGTGATGGGGAACAGCTCGGGGTCGGCCAGCATCACCAGCGGCAGGAAGTAGTTGTTCCAGATCGCCACGAACTGGAACAGGAAGATCGTCACCAGCGCGGGCGCCATGATCTTCGCGGCGATCGTGAAGAAGATCCGCCACTCCCCCGCGCCCTCCGAGCGCGCCGACTCCAGCACCTCGTCCGGCACGGTCGCGGCGTAGACGCGTGAGAGGTAGACGCCGAACGGGCTGACCAGGCTGGGCAGCAGCACCGCCCAGTAGGTGTCGGCCAGCCCCAGCCGGGACATCAGCAGGAACAGCGGCAGCCCGAGCGCGGTCATGGGCAGCAGCACCCCGGCCAGGATGACGTTGAACAGCGCCTCCTTGCCGCGGAACTCGCACTTGGCCAGCGCGTACCCGGCGCAGGCGGAGATCAGCGTGGCTCCGAGCGCGCCGGCGCCGGCGTACAGCAGGGAGTTGAGTGTCCAGCGGCCGAAGATGCCGTCGCCGAAGGTGACGAGCTCGCCCAGGTTGGCGGCGAGGCGCGGTTCGGAGAACCACAGCGGCGCGGAGCCGATCAGCCCGCCGGTGTCCTTGGTGGCGGCCACGGCCAGCCAGTACAGCGGCAGCAGGAAGTACCCGGCCAGCACCAGCAGCAGGACGGTCACCAGCCACCGGGGCCGGACGGCGGTCACCCGCGCCCCCTTCCCACGAGGCGCAGGAAGCCGAACGACAACACCGAGATCACCACGGCCAGGATGATCGACTCGGCCGCGGCCAGGCTCAGGTTGTTGCCGTTGAACGCTTCCTTGAACGCGGTCAGCGTCGGCGTGTACGTGCTGGTGATGCCGCCGGACAGCGGCTGGAGCACCCACGGCTCGTTGAACAGCTGCAGCGCGCCGATGACGGTGAACACGGTGATCAGCACGAGCGCGGGCCTGATCAGCGGGAGCTGCACGCTCCAGGCGATACGGAACGCGCCGGCGCCGTCGATGCGGGCGGCCTCGTACAGGCTGCGCGGGATCGACTGGAGCTGCGCCACCACGATCAGCATGTTGTAGCCGGCGAACTGCCACACCACGATGTTCATGATCGACCAGAACACCAGGCCGGGGCCGAGCAGGTCGGCAGGCACGCCGATGGCTTCGAACAGCGGCGTGAACGGCGAGGTGCCCGGCGCGTACAGGAAGCCCCACATGATCGAGGCGATCACGCCGGGGATGCCGTACGGCAGGAAGAACGTGGTGCGGAAGAATCGCGGCCAGCGGGACATGCCGGACTCCAGCACCAGCGCCAGAGCGGTGGAGAACACTACCATCAGAGGCACCATGATCAGTGCGAAAAGCAGAATACGGCCGATCCCGGCAACGTAGTCGGGGTCGGACAGCGCGGTGCCGTAATGTTCCAGACCGGCGAACTCGGTGGTCGAGCCGTGCAGCCCGAGCAGGCCCGACCGCCGCACCGACGTCAGACTCTGCACCAGCGCGTAGACCATGGGCGCCACGAAGAACGCCGTGAACAACACCAGGAACGGGGCGAGGAATGCCGCCGCTGAGCGCTTGCTCATTCCGCTCTCAGCCCTTTCTTCCTGATCTGCTCGATCGTGCGGGACTCGGCCGCTTTCAGCGCGTCCACGAGCGTCGATCCGCCGTCGATGACCTGCTGGAACCGGTCACCGAGGATCTTGACGGTGTCGGTGAAGGTGGGCCACCACACCCAGCCCCCGGGCACCCGTTCGGACGAGGCGGTGAAGAGCTCGCCGGTGCGCTGGCCGCCGAGGAAGGCCGACGGGGCGGTGAGCGCCGGGTTCGACATGCCGGAGATCGCGGCGGGCCAGCCGAACCCGCTCTTGATCAGCATGCCGACGCTGCCCGGGTCGCGGTTGATCCACAGCGCGAACTCGGTCGCCGCCTCGGGGTGGGCGCAGCCGCGCATCACGGCGGTGGCCGAGCCGCCGTAGCTGGCCGAGGCGGTGCTGCCGGCCTCCCACTGCGGCAGCGGCGCGGCACGCCACTTGCCCGCGGTGGCCGGCGCGTTGGCCGCCATGATCGCCTCGGCCCACTGGGCCACCGGCATCGCGACCAGGTCGCCATCGGCCAGGTCCTGGTACCAGGACGGGGTGAACTGCGGCTCGATCTTGACCAGGTCGTCCCTGATCAGGCCCTGCCAGTATTCGGCCACCCGGACCGAGGCCGGGCTGGTGATCTCGGTGCGCCAGACGTCGCCGGTGGCGTCGATCCAGGGCGTGCCCGCCTGCCAGGCCATGCTGATGAACGGCGCGGCGTCGACCGAGGAGAACGTGGTGACGTAGGCGTCGGGGTCGGCGGCACGCACCTTGACGGCGGCTTCGCGGTACTCGGCCCACGTGGCGGGCACCTCGATGCCCCACTTCTCGAACAGGTCGGCCCGGTAGTACAGCGCCATCGGGCCGGTGGCCTGCGGGACGGCGTAGGTGCCGCCTTCGAACTCCACCAGGTCCCACGTACCCTGCTGGAAGTCGGCGCGGTCCCGGTCGGTGAGGTGGGGGGTCAGGTCGACCAGGCCCCGGTTCAGCAGGAACGCGGGCAGTTCCTGGAACTCCATCTGCGCGAGGCAGGGGGCGTTGCCGGCCAGTACGGCGGCCTGCATCTTGGCGTAGCCGCCGCTCGGGCCCGGCGGGATGTTCTCGAGTTCCACCTGAACGTCCCGATGGGTGCGATTGAACAGCTCCACCGCCTTGTCCATGCCCGGGACCCAGGCCCAGAACGTCAGCCTCACCGGCTGTGGCCCGGCGCCGCCCGTGCCACAGGCGCTCACCAGCACCATCACCGCCGCGGCCAGACTAAGGAGGAAAATCCTCCGGTGAAATGGCCGTGTATTCATATTTTAAGATTTATCTCTGTCAATTCGATAACGGAAGAGAGAGTAGACGGGAATGAGCTATCCAAGGCGGGGCGTCCACGGTGAGGTCGTGGAAGACCTCGGCCGCCGGATCGTGGGCGGCGATCCTGAGGCTACCGGCAACTTGGACCCCGCCGAACTGGGGCGACGCTACCAGGTGAGCCATACCGTGGTGCGGGAGGCGCTCAAGACACTGGCCGCGAAAGGTCTGGTGGACGCCCGTCCCAAGCGGGGCACGTTCGTGCGCCCGCGCAACGAGTGGTCGTTGCTCGACCCGGACGTGCTGCGCTGGCGCTTCACCCAGCGCGGCGATCTCGACATGCTGCGCGACCTGGCCGAGGTGCGTTCGGTGGTGGAGCCGGCCGGGGCGCGGCTGGCCGCCGAGCGGCGCACCGAGCAGGACGTGGCCGCGCTGGAGTCGGCGTTGCGCCGCATGGCCGACACGGCCGCGGACCCGGTCGCGCACACCGAGGCCGACCTGAGTTTCCACCGCCTGCTGCTGGCCGCCACGCACAACGAGATCATGGAGTGCCTGGAAGTGGTGATCGCCGCCGCGCTGTCGGCCCGCGACCGGCTGGTGCACTCCAGCGGCGAGCGTCCCGGCTTCGCCGCCACCCACCAGGCCGTGCTGGACGCCGTACGCGACGGCGACCCAGACGCGGCCGAGTCCGCCATGCGCGCGCTGCTCGACCAGGCGGGCAGGGACGAAGCGAGTCTGTGAAGCGGGCCGGTTTCCGGTTACGTTCTTTACAGTTACCGCGAGTACCCCGCCCGTGCCCGGGAGGCTCCCATGAGGCGACTGGCCGCTCTCGTCGTGCTGCTGGCCCCGTTCCTGTTCCTCTCACCCGCCCGGGCGGCCGTCACGCCGCCCCAGGTCTACGGCGCGTGGCACTGCGGCGACGACGCCTGCATCTGGGGCACGGTCCGCGCCGTCGCGGAGTTCGACGGCAAGAACCACTGGCTGATCGACCGGGGCGACGGCCGGCCGTCGGTCAACCTGGTGGTGCTCAGCTTCGTCCACCCGCTCAAGCTGCTGCGCGGGACGACCGACGCGACCACGCTGAACGGCGTGCCGCGCGGCATGACCCCGGAGATCGTCGGCTACTTCACCGGCCGGGGCATCCGGGTGATGGTGTCGATCGGCGGCATCACCTACACCGACGCGTGGAACCAGGCGCTGGCCGAGGACGCCGCCGGGCTCGGACGCGGCGCCGCGGCGCTGGCCCGGCGGCTGGGCGTGGGCGTCGAGATCGACTACGAGGAGAACAACGGCCCGGACCTGGCCGGGCTGCAGGCGTTCGTCACGGCCTACCGGGCCGTGCTGCCCTACGACGCGAGCGGCGCCGACCACGCGGCGCGGCTGACCATCGACGTGGCGGCGGGCGACCGGTGGCTGATCGACATCAACCGCAAGGCCACCGCGGACTGGCTGCGCACGGACGCGCCGGTGCTCGACTACGCCAACGCGATGGTGCCGGCCAGGCAGCCCAGCACGTCGGGCGCGATCGCCAACTGGCAGGAGCACGTGGACGGCAAGCCGCAGTATTCACCGCCGGTGCCGCCGCTGGCCCCGGCCAGGTTCACCGGCAGCCTGTACATCGCCGAGGGCGG
Source organism: Nonomuraea antri (assembly GCF_013283785.1). Taxonomy (GTDB): domain Bacteria; phylum Actinomycetota; class Actinomycetes; order Streptosporangiales; family Streptosporangiaceae; genus Nonomuraea; species Nonomuraea antri. The sequence continues at coordinate 16,920 of NZ_JABCPZ010000124.1, read as the reverse complement.
CAAGGTGCGCCCGGAGTGCACGAACTTCGCCGCGTCGCTGCAGAACTCGACCGGCTCGTTCGTGCGCTCCGTGGCGCCGAACGGGGCGGGGACCACCGCCGGGATGCTCGGCTACATGTTCTGGGCCGCGGAACGCCCCTCCACCAGGGGTGTCACCACGGCGCCGCCGAACACCTGCGAGGGCGGGGTCGGCGCGGGCGCGACCGCGTACCAGATCCCGATCCCGATGCCGGCCCTGCGTCAGAGCTAGACCGCCTGGACGCCCGCCCGTCCGGCCCCGGGCGGGCGCCGGCTCAGGCGTCGTCGTCGGAGACGCGCGAGGCGTCCTTGCAGGTGATCTTCGAGTTGCTGAACAGCGGCAGCGCGTCCCCGCAGGTGCTGACGGGGGCGGAGACCGGCTCGACGATCTCGTCGTTGAAGATGATCACATCGCCGACCAGCGGCCGCGGCCCGGCTTGTGCGGGCTGCTCGGCGTATGCGGGCACGCCCATCGCCAGCACCCCGGTCACGGTCAGGCCGGTGACGGCCAGGCAGGCGCGCATCAGTGCCACCTCCCCTGGCACGGGCACCGGGTCAGGCCGCCGCGATGCGGTCTTTGGGCAGGTCGGAGCCGTTGGCCAAGCGGATGCCGACGACTCTGCCATGCCGGGGCCGGCCCGTCTCCATGATGCGGTCGATCAGCGCGAGCGCCACCGCCGAGACGATGAAGGTCAGGTGGATCAGTGTCTTCCATAGCAGTTCCCTGTCGGTGACGGCCGGTCTGGCCGCGTTGATGAAGATCTGGAGCAGGTGGATGGAGGAGATGCCGACGATCGCCATGGCCAGCTTGACCTTGAGCACGTTGGCGTTGACGTGGGAGAGCCACGGCGGCTGGTCGGGGTGACCCTCGATGCGCAGCCGCGAGACGAACGTCTCGTAGCCGCCGACGATCACCATGATGAGCAGGTTGGAGATCATCACCACGTCGACCAGCCCGAGGACGATCAACATGACGGTGGTCTCCGCCGGCCTGCCGCCGAACCCCAGCTGGATCAGGTGCACCAGTTCGGCCATGAAGCGCCACACGTACACCACCTGGGCGGCGATGAGCCCCAGGTAGAGCGGCGCCTGGATCCAGCGGCTGAGGAACATGAGGTAGCCGAGGCGGGTCAGGACGCTGGGCGCCCCGCGCGGCCGCTCGGGTACGGAACGCAGTGACCGCATGCGGGTCAGGACGTGAGGAGGAACAGGTTGACGCGGTCGACGATGGCCTGGACGTTGACGTTGGCCGGGTCAGAGGCGCCGGTGACCTGCGCGGCGAAGGGCGGGACCGCGACAGCGGCCGTGGCCAGTGCGGCAGCGGCGATGAGGGCTCGGACGGACAACGAAACTCCTTCGGGGAACATGCAGCGTGGACACCGACGTGACCGGGAAGGTGGGGCGGCGCGGCGGGAGGCGTCTCGCCGCGCCGCCCCGCGCCCGGCGGGAGCGATCAGGGATGCAGGCAGCTCACGGCGGGCGGTTCGGCGGGCAGACCCGGACTGTGCGGGTCGACCAGCGAGGTCACGTCGGTCGCCGAGTGCGCGACGCACTGGGCGAACGCGACCGGGTCGACCACGGCGTAGGCCGGGGATGCGGAGAGCAGCAACCCCCCGGCGATGAGTGTGGTGGCGGTGATACGACGGGGGGTGCGGTGCATGGAACCTCCTGAGTTCGGTGAAGAACAACCCCTCTCTCGCTACTGAGCGTAGCGGAGCTATAACAGAATGTTAAATGAGAGTTTTCACATGCAGTCGTAGCCGCCGGGCGTGCGGGTGTCGCCGCCCGGCCTGCTCACCTGGAAGCCGAACGAGGTGCTGGCGCCGGGGGCGAGCGTGCCGTTGTAGCCGGCGTTCCTGGCGGTGACGTTCTGGCCGCTGACGCTCAGCACGGCGTTCCACGAGCCGGTCACGGTGTGCCCGGCGGGCAGCGTGAACGTGACGGTCCAGCCGGTGATGCCGCTGGTGCCGGTGTTGGCCACCGTGACGGGCTGCATGACGTAGCCGGTGTTCCACTGGGTCTGCACGGTGCCGGTGGCGGTGCACGCGCCGGTGCCGGTGCCGCCGGTGGTGGTGAAGGACGCCGTGGGCGAGGCCGCCGACTGGTTGCCGGCGCCGTCGCGGGCCCGGACGTACACCTGGTAGGCGGTGTTCGGGCTGAGCCCGGTCAGCGTGACGGTGTTGCCGGTGCTCTGGGCCAGCGGCGGGTCGGTGGCGCCCTGCTCGCGGTAGACGGTGTAGCCGGCCAGCCCGCTGCCGCCGGTGTCGATGGAGGCGGCCCAGGTCAGGGTGGCCGAGGTGGCGGTGACGCCGCTCACGGCCGGAGTGCCCGGCGTGGTGGGCGGGGTGGGGTCGGTGGTGCCGCCGGCCAGCGCGTCGTGCACGGCGGTATAGGACGGCTTCTTCTGGTAGTTCTCGTCGTAGATCAGCGCGGCGCCCTGGCCGGGGAAGGTGTCGGGCACCCAGGAGTGCCTGTCGGTGAATCCCCAGATCGTGACGCCGGCGCAGGCGGTGACGGCCAGGCAGGCGTTGACCACGTTGCGGTAGTAGGTGGCCTGGGTGGCGTCCTTGGTGGCGTCCCTGGGGGTCTGCAGCCGGATGTCCAGTTCGGTGATGCGTACCTGCACGCCGAGCGCGGCGAAGCGCTCCAGGTTCTGCCGCAGGTCGTTCGGGAAGCCGTACTGGATGGCCAGGTGGCCCTGGAAGCCCACGCAGTCCACCGGGACGCCCTGCTGCCGCAGCGTGGCGACCAGGTTGTACATGGCGGTGCTCTTGGCGTTGATCCCTTCGACGTTGTAGTCGTTGATGCACAGCCGGGCGTCGGGGTCGGCGGCGCGGGCGGCGCGGAAGGCGTCGGCGATGTAGCTCTGGCCGAGCGTGTTGTACCAGAACGAGGTGCGCAGGTTGCCGTTGTCGTCGAAGACCTCGTTGACGACGTCCCAGGAGACCACGGCCGGGTTGTCCGCGTAGCGGCCGACGACCCGGCTGATGTGGTTCTGCATGGCGGCGCGCATCTGGGCGGCGCCCAGGCTCTGCACCCAGCCCGGCGTCTGGCTGTGCCAGACCAGGGTGTGGCCGTGGACCTGCTGGTCGTTCTGGACGGCGAAGTCGACGATCGCGTCGGCGCCGGAGAAGGCGAACTGGCCCTGGCTGGGCTCGGTGGCGTCCCACTTCATCGCGTTCTCGGCGGTGATCTGGTTGAACTCGGCGCCGGCGATGGAGCGGTAGGAGGTCTCGCCGGCCAGCGGGCCGGTGGCGAGCGCGGTGCCGATGAACTTACCCCTGGCGGCCGCGTGCTGGCGCAGCGGGGCCGACGCGTCGGCCGGGGTGGTGGGCAGCAGGAATGTGATGATCAGCCCGAACAGGGCGAGGGCTCTGGTGAGCGCTGACGACAACACGGGACATCTACCTCCGAAAGTTTCGACCGTGGGCGGATCGCAATCGGACGGTATTGACATGGGCTGTAAGGGTCAATGGCGGAGCCGGGTCGTGGCCAACGCAGCAGCTCAGCAGTCGAAACTATCGGCCTTGGCATGAAAGTTTCATCGCGGTTTTCCGGCTCTAGCGCGACGTACCTACCGGTCGGTACTGTGAATTATCCGGATTAGCCGTTCACTGCGGGAGTTCGCGCATGTCCCTTTCGCACGCCCAGGTCCAGGCCCAGCTCACCGGTCCCGGTCAGCTGTTCGAGATCGAAGAGATCGGCGATACCGGCGTACGGACGTGGAAGCACGCGCCCGCGCATGCCCGCGCCCTGCTCGACATGAGCAGGTTCCACGGCGAGAAGGTCTTCCTCGTCTACGAGGACGAGCACATCACCTACGAGGAGCACTACCGGCGCGCCGCGACGCTGGCCACCCGCCTGGTCGAGGAGTACGGCGTGACCAAGGGCGACCGGGTCGCCGTGGCCATGCGCAACTACCCGGAATGGGTGGTGGCCTTCTCCGCCGTCCTGGCCGCCGGGGGCATCGCCGTGCCGCTCAACGCCTGGTGGACCGAGGCGGAGCTGGCCTACGGAGTCGGCGACTCCGGCGCGAAGGTGCTGATCGCGGACGGCGAGCGGGCCGCCAGGCTGGCCTCGACGGGCGTGCCGATGATCGTCACCAGGGGCGAGGCGCCCGCCGGGGCGCGCGCGTGGGACGAGGTGCTGGGCGAGGTCACCGCCGCCGCGACGTTCCCCGACGTCGAGCTGTCGCCCGAGGACCCGGCCACGATCTTCTACACCTCCGGCACCACCGGGCACCCCAAGGGCGCGCTCGGCAGCCACCGCAACCTCGGCCAGTCACCCATGACCGTCGCCTACGGGCTGCTGCGCGCGGTCGCGCTGTCCGGCAAGGACCCGGGCGCGGCGGCCGGCGTGCGCCGGGTGACGCTGCTGACCGTGCCGCTGTTCCACGTCACCGGCTGCTTCTCGGCCCTGACCACCACCATGTTCACCGGCGGCGGGCTGGTGCTCATGTACAAGTGGGACCCCGAGCAGGCGCTCAGGCTCATCGAGCGCGAGCAGGTCACCACCATGATCGGCGTGCCGACGAACGCCTGGCAGCTCATGTCGCACCCCGACTTCGGCAAGTACGACCTGTCCTCGCTGACCACGCTCGGCTACGGCGGCGCGCCCGCCCCGCCCAAGCTGCTGGAGCGCATCAACACGAACCTGCCCGACCGCGCCCCCTCCAACGGCTACGGCATGACCGAGACGACCGCCCTGGCCATCGGCAACGGCGGCGCCGACTACCAGGCCAGGCCGGACAGCATCGGCCTGCCCTCGGCCGTCGTCGACGTCAGGATCGTCGACCCGCTGGGCGAGGAGCTGCCGCCCGGCGAGGTGGGCGAGCTGTGCGTACGCGGCCCCAACGTCATCCTGGGCTACTGGAACAAGCCCGAGGCCACCGCCCAGACGTTCGTGGCCGGCTGGCTGCACACCGGCGACCTGGCCAAGACCGACGAGGACGGCTTCGTCTACATCGTGGACCGGGCCAAGGACATGGTGATCAGGGGCGGCGAGAACGTCTACTGCGCCGAGGTCGAGGCGGCCCTGTTCGAGCACCCGGCCGTGGACGACGCCGCCGTCATCGGCGTGCCGCACGACGAGCTGGGCGAGGAGGTGGGCGCGGTCGTCAAGGTCGCGCCCGGCGAGTCGGTCACGCCGGAGGAACTGCGGTCGTTCCTGGCCGAGCGCATCGCCAAGTTCAAGATTCCGGTGCATGTCTGGTTCAGGGAGGGCGAGCTGCCGCGCAACCCGGGCGGCAAGATCCTCAAGACCCACCTGCGCCGCGAGGTGCTCGGGAGCTGATCCTCCCGGACCCGTCGCCTGCGGGGTGATATGGGTTGCTCCGCCCCGCAGGCGACGCGTTTCTCACGTCCGATCGGCCTACCGTGGGCCCGGACCGTTACTTGTCGTTCGGGTTGCACTCGCCGGGACCGTGCTCCAGCTCCGCCCGTGGCGCGGCGACCCGGACCTGCTCGACCAGCGTGCTCACCGGCGCGCCCAGCGTCTGCTCGCGAACTCCGCGCAGCACCGGGTCGACGCCCCGCAGGCTCGCCCTGGCCTCGGCGAGGGTCCGCGGCCGGCCCTCGAACTCGCCCACGCCGAGTACGCCGCCGTCGAACGGGATGACGCCGCCCGAGCCGAGCCCCTCCCACCGGCCCTTGGCGGGATCGTCCGAGCAGACGTCGTCCTCCCATTCGAGAGCCTTGACGTAGGTGTGGCCGACCTCGACCCGGGAGGAGTTCTTGATCGCGAACTTACGGGTGCCGCGGCCGTCGTTGTCGTTGAAGACCCAGCCGGGCACGGACTCCAGCAGCGTGGCGGGCGCGGGCTGAGGGGTGTCAGGGGCGGACCAGAGCACCTTGTCCACGCGCAGGCTGACGGTGCGGCCGATCATGCCCTCACGCCGCTCGACCTCGGTCCTGCTCGGGGACCGCTTGGACTCCCCGACCACGGTGACGACCACGACGTGGTCGGCGTAGGTGGCCCAGTCCGAGGCGGTCACGCTCGCGGTGCGGTCGCGGCCGTCGCCCAGGACGACCTCGCCGTCCGGAGCCGGCCCGGCGGCCGCCGGGGGCGCCGCGGCCGGCGGCCTCGGGCCGGCGGGCCGCTCGCCGCTCGCCGCCACCAGCGTCACGGCAGCGGTGACGATCACGAGCGGCACGCCGACCGCCAGGGCGTACACGGGTGTGCGTCTCATAACCTCTCCCGGTTCAGTAGGTGACGTTGATGAGGTGGGTGCCCGCCGCGCCGAGACGGCGAGGGAACTCGTCGGCGTTCTCCATGCAGCCGAGCCGGTTGTCGCCGGCCCCGAGCCGGGGTGACGCCTCCGGGCCGTGCACCAGCCCGACGGCGTGCCCGGTCTCGTGGCAGGCTATCGACCCGCTGAAGCGCCGGTACCCGTCGGGCGTCTCGATGCGGATGTAGGTCTGGTCGCAGGTGTACCACTCGCCGTTGACCGCGTCGTCGCACCAGGTGAAACCCAAATAGCCGCTCAGTCCGTCGGTTTCTTCCTGGAATACGACGTCGGTCTCGCCCGACCCGGAGAAGACAGGGCTGGAATCATAGGCCAGCGCCAAATCCGTCGGGACGAATTCCCCGGCCAGCATGGTGCGCAGCGCGTCCTGGTCGTTGGCCTCCAGGGCCGCGTAGTCGTTCTTGTCCGCGTACCAGTAGAGGTCGGCGTTGTCGGTCTGGCAGACGTTTCCGTCGCCGGGGCCTGCGGCGTTGAGGCAGGGGACGTCGTACGTGTCGGTCGGCACCAGGCCGTCGTAGTCGTGATCGGCTAACGCGGTGCCGGGCGCCACCACGAGCGGCAGCAGCATCAGCGTCGATAGAACGACGCGTTTGATGGTGCGGTGCATGCGCCACATCCTTCCCAGACGTTACCACCTTTTATTTAAAGATCTACGCATGATGCGCCCGAGGCCGTCAACATGTCCCCTTATCAGGAAAGACGAGTTGTCCTCGATCCGGGTTCATTTCAGGCGACGTCGAATTACCCGCGATGTGGAAATGGTGCATTCTTCAAGGAATTCCATTTCGCCGAGTCGCCTCGATCGATCTTCAGTCCGGCCCACCCCGGCCTCCGGCATTACTTCACACGTAATCGCGCCGCCTACGCCTCGGATGACATCTTTCAGGTGTCAGCAAGAACACCTGAAGGAGCCACAGATGACCGCCCTGACCGTCACCGCCGACCGCACCAAGTTCCTGCGTCTCGCGCTGGCCGCCGACGCCGTCGTGACCGGCGGCAACGGTCTGATCTACCTCGCCTTCGCCGGCCCGGTGGGCGAGCTGCTCGGCCCCGACGCCGGGCTGCTGCGCGGGATCGGCGTCTTCCTGCTCGTGTACGGCGCCGCCGTCGGCCTGCTGGCCGGCCGCCGCGCCATCAGCCCGGCCGCCACCCGGGCGGTCATCGCGCTGAACATCGCCTGGACGCTCGGCAGCATCGCCGCCGTGATCACCGGCGTCGCCGGATTCACCACCCTGGGCGCGATCTGGGCCGTCGCGCAGGCGCTCGTGGTCGCCGGGTTCGCCGAGCTGCAGATCATGGGCCTGCGCAAGGCCCGCGAGCAGTAGTCCCCCGCCCCCTCTCGTACGACCGGTCGAAGGAGATCGAAGATGAACGCCACCCTGGTCGAGCGCTACGTCGCCGCCTGGAACGAGACCGACGCCGACGCCCGCGCCAAGGCCGTCGCCGAGCTGTGGACCGGCGACGCCACCTACACCGACCCGCTGGCCGACGTGGCCGGGCACGCCGGGATCGCCGCGGTGATCGAGGGCGCCCAGGCCATGTTCCCCGGCCTGGTGTTCACCCCGGGCGAGGTGTTCGACGCCCACCACCACACCGCCCGCTTCACCTGGCACCTCGGGCCGGTCGGCGGCGAGCCGGTGGCGGTCGGGTTCGACGTGGTGGAGCTGGCCGAGGACGGCAGGATCCGCCGGGTGCTCGGCTTCCTCGACCAGGTGCCCGCCGCGTAGACGCCCGCTGCGGACGACGGCCCCCGGAACCCCCGGGGGCCGTTTCGCGTGCCGGAATTGATTTGCCCTGACCAGGCGTAACGCCCGACAATGTGACCCCGTGTCCCATCGTGTGAAATCGCTGCTCCGCCATCTGGCCCTGGACCTGAGCCCGCTGCGCGACTCCCGGGATTTCCGGCTGCTGACGGTCTCTCAGGTCATCACCATGTTCGGCTCGTTCATCTCGCTGGTGGCGGTGCCGTACCAGATGAAGGAGCTGACCGGTTCGCACGTGGCGGTCGGGCTGGTGAGCCTGGCGGAGTTCGTGCCGATGGTGGTGTGCGGCCTGTGGGGCGGCGCGATCGCCGACGCGATGGACCGCCGGAAGATCATCCTGTTCAGCGAAGTGGGCCTGATGATCACCTCGGGCGCGCTCATGGTCAACGCGATGCTGCCGAACCCGCAGGTGTGGGTCCTGTACGTGATGGGCGCGATCTCGACGGGCATCGCCTGCCTGCAGCGGCCGAGCATGGAGGCGCTCAGCCAGCAGATCGTCAAGCACGAGCAGCTCGGCGCGGCGGCGGTGCTGAGCAGCCTGCGCTGGAACTTCGGCGCGATCGTGGCCCCGGCGCTGGGCGGTTTCCTGGTGGCGGCGTACGGGCCGGCCACCGCGTACGGGATCGACCTGGCGAGCTTCGTGTTGTCGCTGGTGCTGCTGTGGCCGATCAGGTCCGCGCCGCCGGCCGAGGACGCGGCGCCGGCGTCGCTGAAGTCGCTGGTGGAAGGCGTGCGGTACGCGGTGGGCCGCAGCGACCTGGTGGGCACGTACCTGGTGGACATCGCGGCGATGGTGTTCGCCATGTCCACGGCGCTGTACCCGTTCCTGGCCGAGGAGCTGGGCATGCAGGAGGCCCAGGGCCTGCTGTACTCGGCCGGCGCGATCGGCGCCCTGATCGCCTCGCTGACCGGCGGCTGGACCGCGCGCGTGCACCGGCACGGGCTGGGCGTGATCCTGGCGGCCGGGCTGTGGGGCGTGGCGGTGGCGCTGGCTGCGGCGATCCCGAGCTTCTGGGCGGTGTTCGCCTGCCTGGCGCTGGCCGGGGCGGCCGACATGATCAGCGGCATCTTCCGTTCGACCCTGTGGAACCAGACGATCCCCGGCGAGCTGCGCGGCCGGCTGGCGGGCATCGAGCTGCTGTCGTACGCCAGCGGCCCCATGCTGGGCAACACCAGGTCCTCGCTGATGGCCGCGCTGGGCGGCAACAGGTTCTCGCTGTGGTCGGGCGGCGTGCTGTGCGTGATGGCGGTGTCGGCGCTGAGCGCGGCGCTGCCGAAGTTCCGCCGCTACGACGCCAGGACCGACGAGCACGCGCTGGCCGAGAAGGCCCGCAGGACGGCCGCCGAGCAGAAGGCCGTGCCGGTCTGAGACGCCGCTCCCTGGTGTCCCACTGAGCTCCAACCGCGTCGCAAGTGACGATCATTAAACACTCCACGACGGTTCGCTCGGTCGTGGAGGGGTCATGGTGCTCGGACGTCGCCTGCTCGGGATGTGGTGCGCGGTCGCCGTGACGTCCGCCACGCTGGTGGGCCTGCCGCCTACGGCCGCGGGCGCGGCCGTCGAGCGTGACGCGGAGGCCACCGCGCTGCTGTCGGCCGTGCGGCGTTTCTCCGAGGTGAGCAAGGGCTTCGCCACGCTCGGCGCGCTGGGCGAGGAGCTCCCGCTGACGGGCGTGGTGCCGGGCGGCGAGGGCGGGCTCGGCCTGGCCGGCCTGTTCGAGACGGCCGTGCACGACCGGCTCAAGGACATCGCGAGCCTCGGCGACGTCGAGGACGAGTACCCGGTGCCCGGCGGCAAGCTGACCGCGGACGTCCGCACCGAGGGCACGGTCAAACACCTGGACCTGACCCTCGACGTCGCCAAGACCGTCGCGGACAAGCCGATCTCGATCTCCAGCGCCACGCCCCGGCTGTCGCTGACCACCTCCGGCGGCGTGGACGTCACGCTGAAGCTGACCGCCAAGCTGCCCTTCGCCTACGACACCGCCACCAAGGCCGTCTGGCTGGGCAAGGAGGCCGCGGTCACGGTCAGGGCGACCGGCGCGCTGGCCGCCGGCGCCAAGCCGACGGCCGCGTTCGGCATCCTCGGCATGGACCTGCTGGCCGACTCGACGCTCGCCTTCGACGCCGCGATCGGCTCGGCCCTGTCCGACCCGGACGGCGACGGCCGACTCGACCTGGACGAGCTCGGCGGCGGCACCGGCCTGTTCGCCTTCACCAGGACCGGCACCGCCGCCGCCAAGCTCGGCCTGCGCGCCCAGCCGCTGGCCGGCGCGGACGTCGCCGGGGCCGCCGCCACCGTCAACGTGAGCTGGCCCGACCTGGCCACCGGCGCGCCGAAGGTGGAGCTGACGCAGGCCGACCTGGACCGGCTCAACCGCTTCCAGACGCTCGCCCCCAAGGACCTGCTCGACGGCCTGGGCCACCTGGCCAACGCGATCACCGCCGCCCAGCGGGCCCGCTGGACCGGCCAGGACGGCGGCACGCTGGGCAACGTGAACCTGCCGTTCATGCGCGGCAGCCTGGCCGACGCGGTGCACGTCGCCGAGGCGATCGAGAAGTTCGTCAAGGACAGCGTCGACCCGGACACCGGGCAGCCGAAGTTCACCTCGATCCAGAGCATGCTGGCGGCGCTGGCCGCGGCGAAGAACCTGCCGGGCGGCGCGGTGATCAAGGTCTCCGGCGCCGGCTACGACGACGCGGCCAGGAAGCTGGCGTTCACGCTCGCCGTGGACCGCACGGCCGGCCCGGCCCCCGAGCCGCTGAACCCGGCGGGCGCCGCGAGCAGCGGTCACGGCCAGGGCGTCACGTACACCGCCAAGACGGTCAAGCACGCCGGACGCACCTGGCGGCCCGGCGAGTTCCAGGGCCGCACGATCACGGCCGGCTCGTTCACCGGCATCGTGGACGCCAACACCGCAGACACGATCACGCTGACCGGCGACGGCTGGCTGGGCGGGGTCCCGGCGGCGGGCACGGCCTACCGGGTGGCCGCGTCCGACCCGCTGATCGGCCAGATCACCTTCGGCGACGCCTTCCAGGACAAGACCGGGATCGCGCAGGCCAACGCCACCGCTTCCACCGCCCAGGTGATGCGCGGCTACCACGCCGAGGCCACCGTCGTGCTGGACCTGAGCGACCCGGTCACCGGCCAGGCCTGCGCGAGCCGCCAGGACGGCCAGCAGAAGGCCTGCCCGTACCGGCACACCAACCCGGACGGCACCTCGACCGTGGTCGGTGAGCTGCCCAGGCCGTCCGACCGGGTGATGCTGCGGACCGGCCGCGACCTGTTCGGCGCGCGGCTGTCGGTGACGTCCGGCGTGGACGTGCACGCCTCGGTCGGCTACCTGGGCGTGCGGATCACCGGCACGGTGACGACCAGCGGCGCCGGCGGCGGCTACCTGGCGCAGGTCAAGCTCAAGGAGCAGGGCGACGTGCCGCTGGCCAGGCTGTTCGAGCAGCTCGCCGCCCGCCCGGGCGACGCGCTGGAGCCGGTGGTGCGCGCCCAGGCGCAGGCCAGGGTGAGCATCGGCGTGCCGGGCATGGCGGAGTTCTTCGGCGGGACGCTCAGCGGCGACGTCGTCATGCCGGACATCGCCGACCCGGCCACGCTGGAGTTCCGCGGCTTCGACCGGCTGGAGCGGATCAAGGACTTCGGCTTCTCCGGCGACAACCCGCGCGAGCTGTTCGGCATGGTGCTCAAGTCGCTCGGCGCGGTGGCCACGTACCTGGACGGCGTCAAGGGCACCGGACCCGTGGCCGAGGTCATGGGCAAGAAGCTGCCGCTGGTGGACCGCTCGGTGTCGGAGCTCGTCGCGGCCGAGGACAAGGGCGGCGGCCCCGGCGTGGTGTACGGCGACGGCGCCTGCGACAGCGGCGAGAGCGGCTTCCTCACCGACCCCTCGCGCACGTTCACCCAGGCCCACGTGGGCCGGGCGGTCAGCATCGGCAGCAGGCAGCTGGTCGTGGCCCGGGTGTGCGATGAGCACACGCTGGTGTTCACCGCCTCGCTCAAGCCCCGGCTGCCCGACCCGGGCACGCCCTACAGCCTGCGCTCCCCGCTCAAGGACGCCGTCGACCGGCTCGCCGCCGCCCCGCCGGACACCCTGCAGGCCCTGGTGACCGAGCTGAACGAGGCGCTCGGCGGCCAGGTCAGGGTCGGCTACCAGCAGGGACGCCTGGAGCTGACGCTCTCCTACGACAAGCGGGCCACCGTGCGCGAGCAGGTGCGCTTCGCCCTCGGCGACCGGAGCCTGATGTCGGCCTCCGGCCAGGGCACCGCCGACCTGGCGGTGGACGGCGGCGTGCAGCTCGGCCTGGCCCTGCCGCTGAAGAAGGGCTTCGACCCGGCCCGTGACCTGCTCATCGATCCGTCGTCCAACCTCTGGCTGGGCGCGCGGGCCGAGGTGAACGGGCAGATCGACGCCACCATCGGCCCGCTGCCCGTCGCCGTCGGCAAGAAGGACGGCGACCCGCTGCAGGCCGCGCTCGACTACAGCGTCAACCTCCGCTACGGCGGCCAGGAGCAGGAGCCCGTCAGCGCGGCCGCGTTCTTCGCCGGGGTCGACCTGTCGCTCAACGAGAGCAGCAACCCGGTGAGCTGCGCCGGCGACCCGCGCGCCGCGGAGACCGATCTCGCGCTGTGCGCGGTGCTGCCGGTGTACCTGGCCGGCGCGCCGGTGACCCAGGACGGCAAGCACCGGTTCGTGCTGCGCCTGCCCAGGGCGGCGCCGCTGGCCGACATGTTCGACCCGACCACGCCGCTGCCCGGCGACATCCCGCGGCTGGAGTCGCCCGCGTTCGACTTCTCCACCCTGCCGCTCAACATGGGCATGGACTGGAACAACCTCGCCGACGGCGTCGACCGCTACCTGATGACGCTGGAGACCGGCATGCGCTTCGCCGCCCAGGACGGCAGGCTGCCGCTGGTCGGACACGACCTGCAGCAGGGCGCCGACTTCATCGGGGCCAAGCGCGAGCAGGTCAGAGCGGCCATGGCGCACCTGCCCAAACAGGGCACCGGCGCCGGGCTGAAGAGCTGGATCACCACGAACCTCGGCCCGGTCCTGGGCGACCAGCTCGAACCGGTGATCAGCTGCACCACGCCGGAAGGCCCGGCCTCCGGCGCGGCCTGCGACGACGTGCCGGTGCCGCAGCTCACCGGCCTGGCGTTCACCATCAAGACGGGCCAGGGCGAGATCGACCCGGTCAAGGGCTGCGTGAGCGGCTGCCTCGCGGTGGAGCGCCCGCTGAACATCGGCGTGCCGGGGCTGGCGCTGCGCCAGGGCGCGGGCAAGGGCGCCCGGGCGAGCGTCGGCTGGACCCTGCGCGCCACCGTCGGCATCGACAGGGAGACCGGCTTCTACCTCGACGCCACCGAGGCCGACGCGCCGAAGCTGGGCGTGGGCGTGAACGTCACGCTGCCCGACGAGATCGACGCCAAGCTCGCCATCCTGGACGTGAAACTGGCCAACAAGCAGGGCAACCCGGATCTGTTCGCCGGGGCGTTCACGGTCGGGCTCAAGCCGGTCGGCAGGATCGGCCTGGCCCAGCTCGGCGACGACCTGCTGCAGACCTCGCTGTCGGCCAAGGCCGCGATCGACTGGCGCTTCACCGTGCGTCCGGGCTCGCCGATGCTGCCCGGCCTGTACGGCGACTTCCACCTCGACTGGGACCTGACCAAGGGCGGCGCGCCGAACCCGGACGAGCTGAACATCGCCTTCAACGACGTGACCCTGGAGGCCGGGCAGTTCTTCCGCACCGTGCTCGGGCCGGTGGTGACGCAGGTCAAGCGGCTCACCGACCCGGTCAGGCCGGTGGTCGACCAGCTCTACGCGCCGATCCCGGTGTTGTCCGACCTGAGCAGGGCGGCCGGCGGCGGCGACGTGAACCTGATGACGATCGCCGAGAAGTTCAACACGCTGGGCGGCGACAGGTCCACCGAGTTCCTGACCAAGGTCCCCGAGGTGATCAGGCTGCTGGGCCGGCTGCCCGACTGCCGCGGCTCGCTGCCCATCCGCATCGGCGGCTTCCAGGTGGCCGGCGCCAGGGCGCTGGCCACGCCGAACTCCCCCGACGTGGCGGACTCGCTGATCAGCGGCACCACGTTCGCCGCCGACGACCTGTTCGCGGCGCTCGACGCCGGGGCCAGGACGTGCGAGGGCGCCGCCAAGACGACGGCCGAGCCCGACCAGGGCCCGCTGGCGCACGCCAAGAAGGCCGGCTTCACCTTCCCCGTGCTGGAGAACAAGGGCAGGTCGCTGTTCAGCCTGCTCATGGGCAAGGACGTGGACCTGGTCTCCTACGACTCCGGCCCGCTGCGTCTCGGCTTCACCTACAGCCAGTCGTTCGGCCCGGTCTACGCCCCGCCGCCGGTCATGGTGGTCATCTCCGGCACGGCCGGGGTGGAGGCCCGCATCAGGGCCGGGTTCGACACCTACGGCATCCGCAAGGCGATCGAGGCGGGCAAGGCCGACCTGCAGATCCTCGACAGCCTCTACCTGCGCACCACCGACGACCGGGGCGCCCCGCTGCCCGTCATCACCCTGTACGGCACGCTCGAAGCGGGCGCGGCGGTGGACGTGCTGCTGGTCAAGGCGGGCGTCAGCGGCGGCATCGCGCTGACGATCGCGATGAGCTGGGCCGACCCGAACAACGACGGCAGGTTCAGGTTCGGCGAGTTCGCCCGGGTGCTGCTGCGCAACCCGCAGTGCCTGTTCACCATGGACGGCAAGCTCAAGGTCTATCTGAAGGCGTGGGTGGAGATCGGCATCTCGATCTTCAAGAAGCGGTTCGACTGGACGATCGTCGAGGTCACGCTGCTCGACTTCGCCGTCAAGCCCAGGTGCGAGGCCGATCCGCCCAAGCTCGCCACGGTCAGCGGCGACGCGCTGGTGCTGCACGTGGGCGCGATGCGGCAGGCCAGGGGGCCGGACTGGAGCGCGCCGGGCGACGACGCCGAGCAGTGGACGGTCACCCAGCTGCCCGACGGGTTCGCCGTCTCCGCGCTGGGCTTCCGCGAGGAGCACCGGGCGGCCGGGCTCGACCGGGTGCTCGCCGACGGGCGCGGCTCGAAGGGCGCGCTGAAGCTGGTGTTCCAGGGGTACGCGGGGGCGGACGGGAAGCCGTACCCGTTCGGGAAGAAGGTCGTGGCGTTCGGCGGGAGCGGCGACGACGTCGTCCTGACCGGGGCGGGCGCGTCCGTCGTGGACGGCGGCCCGGGCGACGACCAGATCACCACCGGCGACCAGCACGGTACTCCCCCGGCGATCGTCGCGGGCGGCCCCGGCGACGACTACGTGACGGTGGGCGGCGCGGGCGACTGGGTGGCCGGCGACGCCGGGCTGAACCCCGCCACCCGCAAGGTCGGCGACGTCGAGGTGGCCGACTGGAACGCCGACGGCCTGCCCGGCGCGCCCGCCGACGCGGCCGGCGACGGCGCCGACCGCATCGCGGCCGGGCTGGGCGCCAACCGGCTCTACGGCAACGGCGGCGCGGACGCCATCGGCGTGTCCTCCGACAGCCCGCTGGCCGACGACGCGCCGCAGTACCGGGCGCAGCCGAACCTGATCGTCGGCGGTCCCGGCGGCGACACGCTGACCGGCGGCTCGAACGACGACGAGATCCACACCGGCCCGCGGCAGGCCACCGAGCCGGACGCGGCCGGACCGCAGGACACCGGCACCAACCTGGTCGACACCGGCGCGGGCCAGGACAAGGTGTACGGCGGCACCGCGGTGGACCTGGTGGCCGGGCACTCGCGCCCCGGCCAGAGCGTGCTCCTGGTCGGCGGCGGCGGTGACGACGTGCTGGCCGGCGGCCACGGCAAGGACGAGATCTTCGGCGGCCCCGGCGACGACTACGTGATCGCCGAGCCGTCGGCGGTGGGCGAGGTCACCGGGACGAGCCCGTACGGGCCGGTCCGATCGGTCACCCACCAGCCGCTGCCCGCCGGCGTCACCGCCTCGGCCAAGCTGCTGGTCGGCGGGGACGGCGACGACCACGTCGTGGGCGGCGACGGCGGTGCCACGGTGTTCGGCGACCGCCACCGCGCCGAGCCCTGCACCGAGACGGGCGGGGAGACGGGCGGCGACGGCGACGGCCGTGACCTGATCCTGGGCGGCGCCGGCCGCGAGGTCGTCTCGGCCGGCGGCGGCGCCGACCGGGTCGAGGCCGGCGGCGGCGCGGACCGGGTGTGCGGCGAGCGCGGCGACGACGAGCTGCACGGCGGCGCGGGCGACGACGAGGTCTCCGGCGGCTCCGGAGCCGACACCGGCTCCGGCGGCGACGGCGCGGACGAGGTCGGCGGCGGCCCCGGCGACGACACGCTGCACGGCGGCGCCCAGGCCGACACGGTCACCGGCGAGGCGGGCGCGGACACCGCGTTCGGCGGCCCGGGCGACGACCTGGTCGTCGGCGGCAGCGGGAAGGAAGGCGCCGACGACACCGGCGACACCCTGTACGGCGACACCGGCGCGGACGTGCTGATCGGCGACAACGGCGGCGAGGACGGCCCCTTCACCGGCGACACGTCCGGCGGCGGCGACCTGATCCACGGCGGCCCCGACGCCGACACCGGCTTCGGCGGCCCCGGCGACGACGAGCTGCACGGCAACGACGGTGACGACCGGCTGGAGGGCGGCGCGGGCGCGGACCGCGCGGACGGCGAGGCCGGCCACGACCGGCTCTTCGGCCAGGCGGGCCACGACCGGCTGCGCGGCCAGGACGGCGACGACCAGGCGCACGGCGGGCCCGGCGTGGACTGGGTGGAAGGCGGCCAGGGTCACGACGACCTGGCCGGTGGCTCGGCCACGGCCGGCGCGGACGACGAGGCGGACGTCCTGTTCGGCGGCCCCGGCGACGACGTGGTGACCGGCGACAACGCCGAGATCACCC
>NZ_JABCPZ010000123.1 GCF_013283785.1 Nonomuraea antri | reverse complement strand
GGGCGTGGCCGCGCCGGCGATCGCGCCCACGCCCGGCGTCGTCGCGATCGCCGGCGCATCAACATCGGCCTCATCGGCATGACGTTCATCCTGTCGATCTTCGCGGGACGGCTGATCCAGATGCAGGGCCTCGACTCCAAGGTGTACGAGGCCGCCGCCGTCGGCCAGCGCCTGCACAAGGTGGAGATCCCGGCCAAGCGCGGCGCCATCACCGACGTCAACGGCCACAACCTGGCCGTCACGATCGAGGCCAGAGAGATCTCCGTCGACCCCAGCAAGATCACCCCAGAGACCCGCGCCAAGGTGGCCGCGACGCTGGCCGGCGAGCTCGGCAAGCCCGAGCAGGAGATCGCCGCCAAGCTGGCCAGGGTCGACACCCGCTACCAGCTGCTGGCCAGAGACGTCGACCCGGTCGTGGCCGGCCGCCTGCTCAAGGCCCGCGTGCCCGCGCTGAGCGCCAAGAAGACCTACCGCAGGCTCTACCCGGCCGGAGACCTGGCCGGCAGCCTGATCGGGTTCGTCGGCGACGACGGCGACGGCCTGGGCGGCATGGAGCAGGCCAGGAACACGCTGCTGGCCGGCCGCGACGGCGAGCAGCGCGTCGAGACCGGCCGCGACGGCCAGCGCATCCCGATGACCAGCAGCCAGCGCACCGAGCCGATGAACGGCCAGGACGTGCGGCTCACCATCGACCGCGACATCCAGTGGGCGGCCCAGAGGTCCATCGCCGACCAGGTGGCCGCCTCCGGCGCGAGCAGCGGCACGGTCATCGTCATGGACGTCAAGACCGCCCAGATCATCGCCATGGCCAACGCCCCCGAGCTCGACCTGAACAACTGGCGCAAGGCCCCGGAGAACGCCTACGTGAACAAGGCCGCGGCCGACGTGTTCGAGCCGGGCAGCACCAACAAGGTGATCACCGCGGCCGCCGCGCTGGAGGCCGGGCTGGTGAACGCCGATACGGTGTTCAAGGTGCCCGACAACATCAAGTGCGCCGACCGGGTGCTGCGCGACGCGCATCCGCACAAGGTCGAGACGATGACGTTCCGCCAGGCGATGGCCAAGTCGAGCAACGTGGCCACGGTCATGGCCGCGCGCAAGGTGGGCAGCGAGCGCCTCTACCAGACGCTCAAGGGCTTCGGTTTCGGCAGCGTGCCCGGCGGCGGCGTGCCGAGCGCCGAGGCCGGGCTGCTGCCCGACTACCGCAAGTGGTCGGGCAGCCAGAGCTGCACGGTCGCCTACGGGCAGGGCGTTTCCGTCACCGCGCTGCAGATGGCCAGCGTCTACCAGACGATCGCCAACGGCGGCGTCAAGGTCGAGCCGCAGATCGTCGCGGGCACGACCGACCAGACCGGCAGGTTCGTCCCGGCTCCCCCCGGTAAGCAGACCAAGGTGGTGAGCGAGACGACTGCCAAGGAGATCACGACCATGCTGGAGAGCGCGGTGAGCGCCGAGGGCACCGGGTTGCTGGCGGCCATCCCCGGTTACCGGGTGGCGGGCAAGACGGGCACGGCCGACAGGTACGACGCCGAGCTGGGCCGCTACGACGGCTACACGGCCTCGTTCGTCGGCTTCACGCCGGCCGACGCGCCCCGGCTGGTGGTGCTGTCGGTGCTGCAGAACCCCAAGAACGGCCATTTCGGCGGGCAGTTGGCGGCCCCCGTGTTCAAGGATGTGATGACGTTCGCCATCAAGAGCAAGAAGATTCCGCCCACAGGCTCCGCCGCCGCTCCGGTGCGTACGCGCGCCGGAGAGTGACCAGGGAAGGTACGCTCTCGCCGTGCGTCCCCCGTCGTCTATGCGTCCAACGAACAGTCCGCCCCGTCCGCTGACCGGGCTGGCGACCATGCTCGACGCCGATTCCGGCACGTCGCGGTCGCCTCATGCCGCCTTGACCGGCGTCACCATCAACTCGCGCCACGTCAGGCGCGGAGATCTCTACGTGGCGCTGCCCGGCAGCCGCGTCCACGGCGCCACGTTCGCCGCGGACGCGATGGCCCAGGGCGCCGTCGCGATACTCACCGACCCGGCCGGCCGCGACGCGGCCGTGGCCACGGGTCTGCCGGTGCTGATCGTGCCCGATCCGCGCGGCCTGCTCGGCCAGATCTCCTCCTGGGTCTACGGCCAGCCGGCCCACGACGTGCAGTTGCTCGGCGTCACCGGCACCAGCGGCAAGTCGACCACCACGTTCATGCTGGAGGCCGGGCTGCGCGCGGCCGGGCACCGGGCCGGGCTGGTCGGCGGGGTCGAGATCCACGTCGGCGACCTGCGCTACGAGTCCACGCTGACCACCCCGGAGGCCTCGGAGCTGCACGGCCTGTTCGCGCTCATGCGCGAGGAGGGCGTCAGCGCGGCCGTCATGGAGGTCTCCAGCCACGCGCTGGCGCTCGGCCGGGTCGACGGCCTGTTCTACGACGTGGCCCTGTTCACCAACCTGTCGCAGGACCACCTCGACTTCCACAAGGATCTCGACGACTACTTCCACACGAAGGTCAAACTTTTCCAGCCGGAGCTGAGTCGTACCGGTGTGACGAACATCGACGATCGTTACGGCCGCGAGCTGCTCGACCTGGCCAAGGTGCCGATGACCACGTTCTCGGCGCTGGGCGACCCCGAGGCGGAGTGGCGCGCGCTCGACACGCGGCTCGGCGCCGACGGCAGCGCCTTCCTGGTGGCCGGCCCGGGCGGGGTCGAGGCCGAGGCGCGCATCTCGCTGCCCGGCCCGTTCAACGTCGCCAACGCGCTGGGCGCGATCGTCTGCCTGGTCGAGGCCGGCGTGCCGCTGCAGACCGCGGTGCGTGGCGTCGGCACGCTCGCCGGGGTGCCCGGCCGGATGCAGCGCATCACGGCCGCGGGCGACGAGTTCCAGGCCGTCGTCGACTACTCGCACAAACCGGGCGCGGTGGAGTCGGTGCTGCGTTCGCTGCGCGCCGTCACCGAGGGCACGCTGACGATCGTGCTCGGCTGCGGCGGCGACCGCGACACCGGCAAACGCCCCATCATGGGCGAGATCTCAGCCGAGCTGGCCGATGTGGCGATTTTCACCAGTGACAATCCCCGTTCCGAGGATCCGCTCGCCATCCTGGCCGCGATGATGGAAGGAGCGCTCCGCGTTCCCCAGCACGACCGTGCTCATGTGATCATTGAGCCCGACCGCGCGGCCGCGATCGACCTGGCCGTGCGGCGGGCCGGCCCCGGCGACGTGATCGTCGTGGCGGGCAAGGGCCACGAGCAGGGCCAGTACGTCTCAGGCGAAGTGATCCCGTTCGACGACCGCGAGGTGGTCGCCGAAGCGATCCACGCACGCAAGGAAAGCAGGAAGCACGCATGATCCCGTTGCCTCTGGCCAGGATCGCCGAGATCACCTCGGGCGCCCTGTCGGGCATGGCCGACCCCCGCGCGGTGGTGCGCGGGCCCGTCGTGATCGACTCGCGGGCCGTCGAACCGGGATCCCTGTTCGTCGCCTTCAAGGGCGCGCGGGCCGACGGCCACGACTTCGCCGCCCAGGCGATGCGGGCCGGCGCGGTCGCCGTGCTGGCCACCCGCCCGGTCGAGGCGCCCGCGGTGATCGTGCCGGACGTCACCGCCGCGCTGGCCGAGCTGGCCACCGCGCAGGCCGCCGCGCTGCCCAGGGTGACCACGATCGGCGTCACCGGCTCGGCCGGCAAGACCAGCACGAAAGACCTGCTGGCCAGGCTCACCGCCAGGGTCGGCCCCACGGTCGCGCCGGCCGGCAGCTTCAACAACGAGATCGGCCACCCGCTGACCGTGCTGAAGGCCGACGTCGACACCCGCTTCATGGTGCTGGAGCTGAGCGCGCGCAACATCGGCCACATCCACTACCTCACGCGCATCGCGCCGCCGCAGATCGGCGTGGTGCTCAACGTCGGCACCGCGCACCTGGGCGTGTTCGGCGGCAAGGAGGCCATCGCCAAGGCCAAGGGCGAGCTGGTCGAGGCGCTGCCGCGCACCGGCGTGGCGGTGCTCAACGCCGACGACCCGCTGGTGCGCGACATGGCCGAGCGCACCGAGGCCCGCGTCACGTTCTTCGGCCGCGGCGAGGAGTCCGCCATCCGCGCCGAGGGCGTCACCGTCGACCCGCGCGGGCGCGCCTCGTTCACGCTGCGCACGCCCTCGGGCGCCGCGCCGGTCTCGCTCAAGCTGTACGGCGCGCACGCCGTCGACAACGCGCTGGCCGCCGCCGCGGCCGCCTACGAGCTCGGCCTGCCGGTCGCCACGATCGCCGAGGAGCTGTCCGAGGCCGCGCCGCGCAGCCGCTGGCGCATGGAGGTCACCGACCGGCCCGACGGCGTCACGGTCATCAACGACGCCTACAACGCCAACCCCGACTCGATGCGCGCCGCCTTCGACTCCCTCGCCGTGCTCGGCCAGGGCCGGCGCCGGTTCGCGGTCATCGCCTCGCTGCTGGAGCTGGGCGACGACGGGCCCGCGCTCAACGCCGAGGTGGGCCGCATGGCCGGCGCCGCGGGGCTGGCCGGGCTCGTGGTGGCCGGTCCCGACGCCGGGCACATGCTCGACGGCGCCCGCCAGACCGGCCAGAGCACCAGGATCGTGCACGTCCCCGACGCCGCAGCGGCCGCCGCCGAGCTGGCGCCCCACCTGCGCTCCGGCGACGTCGTGCTGATCAAGGGCCCCCGCGCCATGGGGCTCGAACGGACCGCCGAGCTGCTGCTCGGGGGTGCCGCCCAGTGACCAACATCATCATCGCCGGTGCGGTGGGCCTGATCCTCTCGATGCTGGGCACCCCGCTGGCGATCCGGCTGTTCTCGCGGCGCGGCTACGGCCAGGAGATCCGCGAGGAAGGCCCGTCCGGCCACCACGGCAAGCGCGGCACCCCCACCATGGGCGGCACCGTGATCGTGCTGGCCTCGCTGTTCGCCTACGGCGCCTCACACCTGGCCACGTTCGAGCAGCCCACGGTGTCGGGCGCGCTCGTGCTGTTCCTCATGACGGGCCTGGGCGCGGTCGGCTTCCTGGACGACTTCATCAAGATCTACAAGCAGCGCAGCCTGGGCCTGCGGTCCGGCGCCAAGGCGCTGGGCCAGCTCGTCATCGGCGCGATCTTCGCGGTGCTGGTGGTGCGCGAGCCGAACATCTACGGCATCACCCCGGCCGAGCCCCGGCTGTCGTTCCTGCGCGACTTCGGCCCGCCGTCGATCGGCCTGCTGGGCTTCACCATCTGGGTGCTCATCATGATCGTCGGGTTCTCCAACGCGGTGAACCTGACCGACGGTCTCGACGGCCTGGCCAGCGGCGCCACCGGCGTGGTGCTCGGCGCGTACGTGCTGATCGGCAACTGGCAGCTGCGCAACAACTGCATCGACCAGCTCGGCCCCAACTGCTACTGGGTGCGCGACCCGCTCGACCTGGCCGTGGTCGCCGCGGCCGTGCTGGGCGCGCTGGTCGGCTTCCTGTGGTGGAACGCCCCGCCCGCCAAGATCTTCATGGGCGACACCGGGTCGCTGGCCCTGGGCGGCGTGCTGGCCGGCCTGGCCATCGCCACCCGCACCCAGCTGCTGCTGATCATCCTGGCCGGCCTGTGCGTCATGATCACGCTGTCGGTGATCATCCAGGTCGGGTTCTTCAAGATGACGCGTAAACGGGTGTTCAGAATGGCGCCGCTGCAGCACCACTTCGAGCTGAAGGGCTGGGCGGAGACCACGATCGTGGTCCGCTTCTGGCTGATCGCCGGCCTGTGCGCGGCGGTCGGGCTCGGCCTGTTCTACGTCGAGTGGATGCCTTGATGCCTCAGGTGAGCGTGACGTGCGTGGCCGGGCTCGGCGTGTCCGGCACCGCGGTGGCGAAGGTGCTGGCCGGGCGCGGCGAACGCGTGGTCGTCGTCGAGGCCGTGGCGGGCGAGCGGCAGCTGGCCGCCGCGGCCGAGCTGGCCCGCGTCGGCGTCGAGACCAGGTTCGGCGCGATGGAGCTGCCCGAAGGCGTCACCCGGCTGGTCACCACCGGCTGGGCGCCGCACCACCCGCTGATCGCCGCCGCGCTCGCCCGGGGCGTCGAGGTCGTGGGCGAGGTGGAGCTGGCCTGGCGGCTGCGTCCGCCGCAGGCCGCCCCCTGGCTGGCGCTGACCGGCACCAACGGCAAGACCACCGCGGTACGCATGCTCACCTCGATCCTGCTGGCCGCCGGGCGCAAGGCGCTGGCCGTCGGCAACGTCGGCGTGCCGGTGGTGCGGGCCGTCGGCGAGCCGTACGACGTGCTGGCGGTCGAGCTGTCGAGCTTCCAGCTGCACTGGTCGAGCACGCTGGCCCCGCACGCCGCGGCGGTGCTCAACGTGGCGCCCGACCACCTCGACTGGCACGGCTCGATGGCCGAGTACGCCGCCGCCAAGGGCCGTATCTACGAACGCGCCGGCACGGTGATCTTCAACGCCGACGACCCCGAGTCGGCCAGGCTGGCCGAGGGCCACCCGGGCGCCGTCGGGTTCACCCTGCGCGTGCCCAGGAGCGGCCAGCTCGGCGTGGTCGAGGACCTGCTGGTGGACCGCGCGTTCGTGGCCGACCCGGTCGAGGCGGCCGAGGAGCTGGCCACGCTGGCCGACATCAGGCCGCTCGCGCCGCACAACGTGGCCAACGCGCTGGCCGCCGCCGCGCTGGCCCGCTCGTTCGGCGTGCCGGCCGAGTCGGTACGCCAGGGGCTGCGCGACTTCGTGCCCGACCCGCACCGCATGTCCCACGTCGACCGGGTCGGCGAGGTCGACTACGTCGACGACTCCAAGGCCACCAACCCGCACGCCGCGGAAGCCGCCCTGGCCTCCTACCCGTCCATCGTGTGGGTGGCCGGGGGTCAGCTCAAGGGCGCCGACGTCGGCGAGCTGGTGCGGCGCTCGGCCCGGCGGCTGCGCGGATGCGTGCTGCTCGGCGCCGACCGGGCCAGGATCGCCGAAGCTCTCGCGCGACACGCGCCGAATGTCCCCGTCGTGGACATCCCGGACCAAGACACTGGTGTGATGGACCGCGTCGTCACCGAAGCCGCGAGGCTGGCCTCCCCTGGGGACACCGTGTTGCTCTCCCCGGCCGGGGCCTCGCTCGACATGTTCCCCGGCTACCCGGCACGAGGGGAGGCCTTCGCGCGTGCCGTACACGAGCTGAGGCGACGTGAGCGCGAGCACTGAGGAGCAGGCGCGGCCGAGCGTCACCGTCCGGCCGGCCGGCTTCTTCCGCGAGCAGCTGGCCGCGCTCAAGGACCTGCTCGGCAAGCCGCTCACCACCTACTACCTGATCATCGGGTGCAGCTCGCTGCTGCTCGCGCTCGGGCTCATGATGGTGCTCTCGGCCTCCAGCATCGAGGCGCTGCACAAGACCGGCAGCCCGTTCTCGTGGTTCATCAAGCAGTCGCTGTCGGCCGCGCTGGGCCTGCTCGTCATGTACGTGTGCGCCCGGCTGCCGCGCAAGTTCTTCCGCTGGGCCGGCTACCCGCTGATGGCGCTGTCGATCCTGGCGCTGGTCATGGTGCTGTTCATCGGCGCCGAGGAACTGGGCGCGCAGCGGTGGATCTACGTCGGGCCGTTCACGCTGCAGCCGTCGGAGCCGGCCAAGCTGGCGCTCGCGCTGTGGGGCGCCGACCTGCTCGGCCGGCGGGCCAGGCAGGGCCGCATCGAGTGGCGGCAACTGCTGATCCCGCTCATGCCCGGCGTGGCGGTCCTGGCCGTCATGGTCATGCTCGGCCGCGACCTGGGCACCACGCTCGTGCTGCTGATGATCTTCCTGTCGCTGCTGTGGGTGGTGGGGGCGCCGATCAAGATGTTCGGCGGCATCCTGTCGCTGGCCGTGCTGGCCGCGGTCATCATGATCATTGTGGAGCCGTACCGGATGGCCCGCGTCGAGTGCTTCCTCGACCCCTGGTCCGATCCGCAGAACTGCGGCTACCAGGCGGTGCAGGGGCAGATCGCGATGGGCTCAGGCGGCTGGTTCGGGCTCGGGCTGGGCAGCAGCAGGGCCAAGTGGAGCTGGCTGCCGCACGGCGAGAGCGACTTCATCTTCGCCATCCTCGGTGAGGAGCTCGGTCTCATGGGCACGTTGCTGGTGGTGGCGCTGTTCGGGTTGCTCGGCTACGCCGGGCTGCGGGTGGCCGCGCGCGTCAACGACGCCTTCATCAGGCTCGCCGCGGCCGCCATCGTGGCCTGGATCGTCGGCCAGGCGATCGTGAACATGGGGGCCGTCCTGGGCGTCCTGCCCATCACCGGCATCCCGCTGCCCCTGGTCTCCTACGGGGGATCGTCGCTGTTGCCCACGCTCGCGGCGCTGGGCATGCTGCTGTCGTTCGCCAAGCGCGAGCCTGGAGCCCGCGAAGCTCTGGCGGCTCGTGGCCCCGGACCGGCGGCCCGGGCTCTAAGCTGGCTTGGCCTGGGGGGTACCAACAGAGGCCGAGTTAGACGTTAGGGAGTGACCGAGATGAGGGTGGTCCTCGCCGGTGGCGGGACGGCCGGGCACATCGAGCCCGCGCTGGCCCTGGCGGACGCGCTGCGCCATCTTGACGGCGGCGTCGGCATCACCTGCGTGGGCACGGAACGCGGGCTGGAGACGCGGCTCGTGCCCGCCAGGGGCTACGAGCTGGAGCTGGTGCCCGCCGTGCCGTTGCCCAGGTCGATCACTCCGAGCCTGCTGACCGTGCCCGGCCGGCTGGCCGGCGCGATCAACGCGGTCGTCGCGATACTCGACCGGGTCAGGGCCGACGTCCTGGTGGGCTTCGGCGGCTACGTCGCCACGCCCGCCTACCTGGCGGCCAAGCGGCGCGGCCTGCCGATCGTGGTGCACGAGGCCAACCCGCGTCCCGGCCTGGCCAACCGGCTGGGCGCCAGGCTCACCGACCACGTCTACAGCGGCTATCCCGACGCCGCGCTGCCCAAGGCCGAGTTCATCGGCACGCCGCTGCGCCGCGAGATCGTCACGCTCGACCGGCTGTCCATGGGCGACAAGGCCCGCTCCTGGTTCGGGCTGGAGAACGACCGGCCCACCCTGCTGGTGTTCGGCGGCTCGCAGGGCGCCAGGTCGATCAACCAGGCCGCGCTTGCCGCCGCCCCGGCGCTGCGGGCCGCGGGCGTGCAGGTGCTGCACGTGCTCGGGCCCAAGAACACCGTCGAGGTCGAGCCGCCGCCCGGCGACCCGCAGTACGTGCTGCTGCCGTACGTCGACCGGATGGACCTCGCCTACGCCGCCGCCGACCTGGCCCTGTGCCGCAGCGGCGCGCTGACCTGCGCCGAGCTGACCGCGGTCGGGCTGCCCGCCGCGTACGCGCCGCTGCCGCACGGCAACGGCGAGCAGCGCATCAACGCCGAGCGCATCGCCCGCGGCGGCGGCGGCCTGCTGGTCGACGACTCCGAACTGTCACCCGATTGGATCATTCGCAACGTGCTGCCCATCCTCCGCGACCCCGAGCGCGTCGCCGTCATGTCGGAGGCCGCGTCCAGGCTGGGGCGTAAGGACGCCGATATCATGCTCGCCAGGAAAGTGTTGGAGATAGCCCGATGAGTCTCGTCAAGCTGGTCGATCCCGTCGCCGCGGAAGAACTGGGCCGCGTGCACTTCATCGGCATCGGCGGCGCCGGCATGTCGGGCATCGCGCGCGTCCTGCTCAAGCGGGGCGTGCGGGTGTCCGGGAGCGACGCGCGCAGCTCCGACCTCGTCACCGAGCTGCGCGAGCTGGGCGCCACCGTGCACATCGGGCACGCCGCCTCCCACATCAGAGACGTCGACACCGTGGTCGTCTCCACCGCCATCCGCGACTCCAACCCCGAGCTGGGCGAGGCGCTCAAGCAGGGGCTGCGGGTCATCCCGCGGGCCGCGGCGCTGGCCTCGGTCATGGCCGGGCGCACCGGCGTGGCCATCGCCGGCACCCACGGCAAGACCACCACCACCTCGATGCTCACCGTGGCGCTGCAGAAGTGCGGCGCCGACCCGTCCTACTGCGTGGGCGGCCAGCTCGTCACCACCGGCCTGGGCGCCGACGAGGGCTCGGGCACCGTGTTCGTGGCCGAGGCCGACGAGAGCGACGGCTCCTTCCTCATGCTCGCCCCCGACATCGCGGTGGTGACCAACGTCGAGGCCGACCACCTCGACAACTACGGCGACCCGCGCGCCGTGCACGACAGCTTCGCCCGCTTCGCCGACAGGATCGGCTCGCTGCTCATCGCGTGCGCCGACGACCCGGGCGCGGCCGAGGTGGCCAGGCTGGCGCGCTCGCGCGGGCTGGCGGTCAAGACCTACGGCCTGGCCGGCGACGACTACCGGGTCACCGGCGTGCGTCCCGACGGTTTCGGCACCGTGTTCGCCATCGAGGGCATGGGCGAGGTGCGGCTGGCCGTCCCCGGGGCGCACAACGCGCTCAACGCCACCGCGGTGATCGCCGTGGCCGACGCGCTGGGCCTGCCGTTCGAGGAGATCAGAGCGGGCCTGGGGGCCTTCACCGGGGCCAAGCGGCGCTTCGAGGCCAAGGGCGAGGCCGGCGGGGTGGCCGTGTTCGACAGCTACGCGCACCACCCGACCGAGCTGGCCGCCGACCTGCGTGCCGCGCGCGACGTGGTGGCCTCCTACTCGGGCACCGGGCGGGTCATCGCGATCTTCCAGCCGCACCTGTACTCGCGCACCAGGTTCTTCGCCGACGAGTTCGGCGAAGCGCTGGGGCTGGCCGACGAGGCGATCGTGCTCGACGTCTACGGCGCGCGCGAAGACCCCGAGCCCGGGGTGTCCGGGGCCATGGTGGCCGGCCGGGTGAAGCTGCCCGCCGAGCGGGTGGTCTACGCGCCCGACCGGGCGGCGGTGCCCGGCCTGGTGGCCGAGCGGGCGCGGCCCGGCGACATCGTGCTGACGATGGGCGCGGGAGACGTCACCGAGCTGGGTCCGCAGATCGTCGCCCGACTCGGATAGCCTCCCTGGCGCGTCGCCGGGTGTCGCGGGTCCGCGCGGCGTAGGTTCGGTGCCGGACAAGTGCAGGGAGGGCGATGAAGGCGCGTACGGCGTTCCTGGTGCTGCTCACCGCGGGAGTGGTGGGCACGGCGGCCTGGCTGGTGTTCTTCTCGCCGGTGCTCGGCGTCCGGTCGATCGAGATCGTGGGAAATCTCACAGTTCCCAGCGAGCGCATCAAGCAGCAGGCGGCGGTGGCCGACCTGCATCCGCTGGCCACCGTCGACCTCGCCGGCGTGCAGAACCGCGTCCTGGGCATCAGGCAGCTCGCCGACGCCAAGGTCGACCGGGTCTGGCCGGGCACGCTCAAGATCCAGGTCGTCGAACGGGAGCCGATCGCCGCGCTCCAGGTCGGCGGCAAGGTGGCGATCATCGACAAGCAGGCCGTGGTGATCGAGCTCAAGGACACCCTGCCGCCGCTGCTGCCGGTGCTGAAGGTCGACAGGCCGGCCGCGAACGATCCGGTCACCATGGCCGCGCTCCAGGTCATCCAGGCGGTGCCGGGCACGGTGTCGGCGAAGGTGCGCGAGGTGCGTGCCACGTCGGCCGAGGCGGTGTCGCTCGAACTGTCCGACGGGCGCACGATCGTCTGGGGCGGCCCCGACCGGCCGCAGGAGAAGGCGCGCATCCTCACCGAGCTGCTGCGCCGCAAGGCGGCCGTCTACGACGTCAGCTCACCGGACGTGGTGACGCTCAGGTGAGGTCGCTCGGCGGCGGGCCACCGAAGATCGTTCGGCGGGCAAGTCATGGGCAACTCCATGGCTCAGCCTGTGCGAGGCGGGGGCCGGGCCGTGAGAGCCTGTAACCCGGGTGTGTGGCGGAGGACGGCCTCGACCAGGCGTGACTTCGGAGCGAAACGGACAGCCCGCGACACGCCGGACGTGCTTGCGGCGCGGTTAGTTGACCCGCCTGGTGGGGGACTCCTACTGTCCGTATCAATCCTCAGGTTGACATAAATCTAAATCTCAACTTGAGGTTGAGAGTTAACCGAAGTAAAGAGAACGCGGAGACGATCCGCACCGAAATGGCAAGTCAACGAGCGGAAAGGCCCCTCGTCGTGGCAGCACCGCAGAACTACCTCGCGGTCATCAAGGTCGTCGGCATCGGCGGCGGCGGAGTGAACGCCGTCAACCGGATGATCGAAGAGGGACTCAAGGGCGTTGAGTTCATCGCGATAAACACCGACGCCCAGGCGCTGCTGATGAGTGACGCCGATGTGAAACTCGACGTGGGCCGTGAGCTCACGCGCGGACTGGGCGCGGGCGCCAACCCCGACGTGGGGCGCAAGGCGGCCGAAGACCACCGCGAGGAGATCGAGGAGGTGCTCAAGGGCGCCGACATGGTCTTCGTCACCGCCGGTGAGGGCGGTGGCACGGGCACGGGCGGCGCGCCGGTCGTGGCCAACATCGCGCGTTCGCTCGGCGCGCTGACGATCGGCGTGGTCACCCGGCCGTTCAGCTTCGAGGGCCGCCGTCGCGCCTCCCAGGCCGAGGCGGGCATCGAGACGCTGCGCGACGAGGTCGACACCCTGATCGTGATCCCCAACGACCGGCTGCTGTCGATCTCCGACCGCCAGGTGAGCGTGCTCGACGCGTTCAAGGCGGCCGACCAGGTGCTGCTGTCGGGTGTCCAGGGCATCACCGACCTGATCACCACCCCCGGTCTGATCAACCTCGACTTCGCCGACGTCAAGTCGGTCATGTCGGGCGCCGGCTCGGCCCTCATGGGCATCGGCCACGCGCGCGGCGACGACAGGTCCGTCGCCGCCGCCGAGATGGCCGTCTCCAGCCCGCTGCTGGAGGCCAGCATCGACGGCGCGCACGGCGTGCTGCTGTCGATCGCGGGCGGCTCCGACCTCGGCCTGTTCGAGATCAACGAGGCGGCGCAACTGGTGTCGATGGCCGCCGCGCCCGACGCCAACATCATCTTCGGCACGGTCATCGACGACGCGCTCGGCGACGAGGTCCGCGTCACCGTGATCGCGGCCGGGTTCGACGACGTGCCGCCGCCGGTCGAGAAGCCGCGCCCGGCCAGCCGTCCGGCCGCCTCCGCGCCGTCGGCGCCGCCGGTCTCCTCGCCGGTGCGGCCCAGCGTCGCGGCGCCGAGCGTCAAGCCCGAGCCGGTCTCGCGCCCCGAGCTGCGGCCCGAGCGCGCCGAGTCGCGCCAGGACTTCCGCTCGGACACGCGTTCCGACTTCCGCTCCGACGCGCGTGCCGAGCCCAGGCAGGAGTCCCGCCAGGACTCCCACGCCGATTCCCGGCACGACTCGCAGCACGGTTCGCAGCACGGCTCCCAGCACGGTGCGCAGCACAACTCCAGGCACGACGACTTCCGCACCGGCGAGCACCGCCCCGAGTTCAGGAGCGAGCCGCGGCCGGAGCCGCGCCCTGAGCACCGTCCCGAGCCTTCGCGGCCCGAGCCGGTGCGGCCGGTCGAGCCCGTGCCCGCGGCCCCCGAGCCCGCGCACGCCGCGGAAACGGCCGGGGACGAGCCGTCGAGCCCCGTCTCGATCCCTCGGCCCACTCCGGAGCCTCCCAACCCGCCCACGCCCATCACCTCCCGCATGCCGGTCACTCCCAAACGTCCGGTCATCTTCGAGGAGCCGGAAGAGGAGCTCGACGTCCCCGACTTCCTCAAGTGACCCCGCCGCCCTCCGCCGCTCCCCGCAGGCGTGCGGGAGCGGCGCCGTCGCGTGTGAGGACGGGTGTGGAGGTGCGGGAACGCCGGGCGTCCCCCGGGAAGGGGGACGTCCACGCACATGGTCAGCAGAGAGGAAGACCCGTGAGAAGGGACGAGATCGCGGCCGGGCTCGCCGAGGTCGAGTCGCGCATCGGCGAGGCGTGCCGGGCGGCGGGGCGCGATCGCGGCGAGGTCACGCTGATCGCGGTCACCAAGACCAGGCCGGCCGAAGACGCGCGGATCCTGGCCGGGCTCGGGGTGCGCGACGTCGGCGAGAACCGCGACCAGGAGGCCGCGCCCAAGGCGCACGAGCTCCATGAGCTGCCGCTGACCTGGCACTTCGTCGGCCAGTTGCAGACGAACAAGGTCAGGTCCGTGGTCGGGTACGCCGACGTGATCCACTCCGTCGACCGGCCCAGGCTGGTGGAGGCGATCAGCAAGGAGGCCGTGCGCCAGGGCCGCAAGGTCGGCTGCCTGGTGCAGGTCGCGCTCGACGACGACCCGGGCAGGGGCGGCGCGCGGCCCGGGGACGTCCTGGGCCTGGCCGACGACGTGGCCGCGGCCGACGGCGTGTGGCTGGGCGGCGTCATGGCGGTCGCCCCGCTGGGCGAGGACCCGGCCAAGGCGTTCGCCAGGCTCCACGATCTGGCGCTGTCCCTGCAGGAGCGGCACCCACGTGCCACGATGATCTCGGCGGGGATGAGCGAGGACCTCAACGAGGCCGTCGCGCACGGCGCGACACACGTGCGCGTCGGTACGGCGTTGCTCGGCCGTCGCAAGCCCTTCGTCAGGTAATGTCCCCTCAAGTGGGTCTTCAGGCCCGCGTACCAGTAGAGGTCGATCAGCGGTGAGCTCCAAGGGGGTACGGCTACCGCCTCGGGCCCCGGAAGGCCGCCCGAGCGAGTGCGACCATGAGCAGGAGGACGACGTAGCGATGGCCGGCGCGATGCGCAAGATGGCGGTCTACCTCGGTCTCGTGGAGGACGACCGCTACGAGAGGTACGAGACCTACACGGACGAGTACGGCTACGAGGACGAGGGCCAGCGAACCAGCGAGGAACGGCCCGTAGCGGTCCAGGACCGCGACGACGACGCCGAGCCCGGGGTACCCGCGCCGAGGCCCGCCACGACCATCCTGGAGCGCCGGACGACCGATCTGGCCCGCATCACCACGCTTCACCCGCGCACGTACAACGAAGCGCGTACGATCGGTGAGCACTTCCGTGACGGCACCCCGGTCATCATGAATCTGACCGAGATGGTCGACAGTGACGCGAAACGCCTCGTTGATTTCGCGGCAGGTCTGGTCTTTGGCCTACATGGCAGCATTGAACGTGTTACCAACAAGGTGTTCCTGTTGTCCCCTGCCAATGTCGAGGTGACCGCCGAGGACAAGGCTCGAATCGCGGAACGCGGGTTCTTCAACCAGAGTTAGAGTTTCTGTATGTCTACCGGACCCACCCAAGCCCCACCGGGGCTGCCGGAGGGCACATCAGAAGTGGAGGCGCGGCCGGGCCGTGGGGATCGTCAGTCAGATCTTGGTCGTTGTCCTGTCTCTCTATCTGGTGTTGCTCATCGGCAGGATGATCTTTGAGACGGTACAGGCTTTCGCCCGTCAGTGGCGGCCTACCGGCCTCGTGCTCGTACTGGCGGAGGCCACATACACCGCCACCGACCCGCCTCTCAAGTTCCTCCGCCGTTTCATTCCCCCGCTCCGGTTGGGTACGGTGGCCTTTGACCTAAGCTTCACAGTCCTCTTCATCGTCGTCCTGATCTTGATCCAAGTGGCCACGGCGATGGGCCGATGACGAGACTGTGCGGTCCCGGTCATGATCCAACTCGTGTCCGCGCTGAAGTGATTCGGGTTACCGTCCCTCCGGACAGACTCCAAAGCGCGCCAAGGAGACCAAAAAGATGCCGCTGACGCCCGCTGATGTGCGGAACAAGCAATTCAGTACCACCCGGCTGCGGCCGGGCTACGACGAGGAAGAGGTCGATGCCTTTCTCGACGAGGTCGAGGCTGAGCTTGACCGCCTGATCCAAGAGAACGAGGAGCTTCGCGCCAAGCTGGCCGAGTGCCTGCGCGGGAAGGTGCCGGGCGGCATGAACATGCCCATGGCCTCCGCGCCGGTGCAGGAGCAGCCCAAGCCGGAGATGATGGGGCCGCCGCAGCCGGAGCCCATGCGGGCCCCCGAGCCGCAGCCGATGCCGCAGCAGCAGCCGGTTCCGGTGGCCATGAGCATGCCTCCCGCCGAGGACAACATGGACACCGCGGCCCGCGTGCTCGCCCTCGCCCAGCAGACCGCCGACCAGGCGATCGCCGACGCCCGCCGCGAGGCGGACGAGACGGTCACCCGGGCCCGCCGCGAGGCCGACGAGATCCTCACCAAGGCTCGCCGCCAGGCCGAGCAGGTCATCGGCGACGCCCGGGCTCGCGCCGAGACGCTCGAGCGCGACGCCCAGGAGCGTCACCGCCAGGCCATGGGCTCCCTCGTCCAGACGCGTGACGAGCTCGAGCGCAAGGTCGAGGAGCTGCGCAGCTTCGAGCGCGAATACCGCAGCCGGCTCAAGCTCTACCTGGAGAACCAGCTCGCCGAGCTCAACGTCTCCGCGGAGGGCAGCGGCGGCTTCCCCGTCATGTCCGGTGGTCCCCAGGGTCAGCAGCCCGCCATGTCGCACGCCGTGCCGCAGGGTGGTCAGCAGCCTCTCCCCGGTGGCCCCAACCCGTTCGGTGGCGACGCCCCGCAGGGCGCCTTCCCCGGCGGCGACGGCCCGCACAACGATCGCCGGTAAGGTAGCGGGTCACTGAGACCCGTCACTCGAAAGAGCCCCCTGTGATCCTTATCAGCGCTGGTTTGGTGCTCGCGGCGGTCATCTTGCTGATCGCGGGCTTCGTACTGGCCAAGCCGTTCCTGATCATGTGGTCCATCGTGGTCAGCGTGCTGTCCGCGCTGTTCCTGGTGATCGGGGCGTTCTTGCGGCGTCATGAGTTGTTTCCCGGTGGTGGGCAGGCCGCTGCGCCGGCCACCCCGCCGAACGGGCTCATGCCTCCCGGCTTGCCGTACAACCAGACAGGACCTGTGGCGCCCCCGCCACAGACCGCACAGCCGCAGAGTCACCCGCACCCCCAGCAGCATCCGCAGACGCTCCAGCGGACGGCGACCGTTCCCGGCCCCGTCCCGCGCCGCCCGGCGGCGCAGGGCATCTCACCGGACGCGATCGTGCTGGTCATCCCCGGGCGCAAGCGTTACCACGTGCCCGGTTGCCGCCAGCTCGCGGGGCGGGATCACGAGGAGCTGACTTTCGAGGAGGCACGCGAGGAGGGCTTCACGCCCTGCACGGCGTGCCTGCCTGACGCCGCGCTCGGCGGACGGCAGTTGCCGCCTGCCGCCGACCCCGAGCCGGGCGTCGCACCCGGCACCACACCGGGTCACACACCCGGTCACACCACTGGTCACGCAGCCGGTCACCCGGCCGCGAGCCCATCCGGTGCCGGTCCTTCCGGTGCCGGCTCAGCCGGTACCAGCCCGGCCGGTACGAACCCCACCGGTTCGACCACCGGCGTCCCGGGCCCCGGCGCCCCGAGTTCCGGCGTACCGAACCCCGGCATACCGGGTTCCGGCGCCCCGAGCTCTGGCGCCTCAAGCCCCGGTGCCTCTGGTCCCGGCGTCTCAGGTCCCGGTGTCGTCTCAGGTCCCGGCGCATCGGGTTCCGGTGCCCCAAGTCCCGGTGCTTCGAGCTCCGGTACTTCGAGTTCCGGCGCTTCGGGTTCCGGTGCTCTGGCGGAGAGCCGGGCCGAATCGTCCGACGCGACTCGCGACATTCGTCCCCCCGTCGCCCCGCCGAAGCCGGACAATCCGGCTTCCACCCCCAGCTCGGAGCTCCCGTCCGCCACCTCCGCTCCGGAGGAAGGCGCGACCAGCTGGTTCGGCCGCCCGGCGGCCGCGCCCGGCACTCCGGCCCCGCCGGCCGGTGGTTCCCCGGCGGGCGACCAGCGTGCGGGCGAGCAGCGTGCGGGTGGCCGGCAGGAACGCCCGGACACCGCCGACGCCACCGATCACAAGGGCGCAACCGATCACAAGAGCGGGACCGACCACAAGGGCGGCACGGACCGCGAGGGCGCCACGGACCGCAAGGGCAAGACCCCGTCCGCGAGCCCGTCCCAGAGCCCGTCCGGGTCCCAGAGCCCGTCCACGCCCCCGAGCCCGTCCGGTGCGCAGGCCGCCGAGACGGGTGAGACGCCGGCGGAGAACAAGACCTCGATCTTCACGCCGCAGCCCTTCCGCGGCACCCCGGCCGAGCCGCCGCGGCCCGCCGCGAGCACCCCGCCCGCCGACTCCGCCGACGACTCCGACGGCCCCGACACGGCCCCGCAGCCCCGCGTCACCGCCGCCGGCACTCCGGTGCCGAGCGCGACGCCCGCGTCGTCCGCCGAGGCCCCCGCCAAGCCTGAGACGGCGGCGAAGCGTGACGAACCCGCCAAGCCCGCCCGCGAGGGGGAGAGCCGGGAGCGGACCGGCACGGTCAAGGTGATCGTCGGCACCCGCCGCTACCACAGCACGACGTGCCCGCTGGTCAAGGGCGCGGGTGACGCGAGGGTGGAGACCATGACGGTCGCCCAGGCCGAGGCCGCGGGGCTCACCGGCTGCCCGGTCTGCCAGAACGACCGCGAAAAGGTCGGCTGACCCACCGGGCGCGGCGGTCAGCCGGTACCGAGCGGCACGCCGTCCCCGGTCTCCCCGGGGTCGAGCTGGTGGTCCGCCCAGACGTAGCTCTCGGGAAGCAGGCCGGCGATCGGCAGGGTCCGCAACCCGCCGGCCGTCCCGACGATGACGCCGATGGCGGGGAAGTAGTCGAGCAGGACCTGGCGGCAGCGGCCGCACGGGGACACCACGCCGCGGTCGCGGTCACCCACGGCGACGATCGTGTCCAGGTCGTAGATGCCCTGCGCGGCGGCGGCGCCGATCAGCACCAGTTCCGCGCACGGACCGCCGGTGAAGTGGTAGGCGTTCACCGCGGTGACGATCCGGCCGTCCCCGGCGCGGGCCGCGGCCGCCATGGTGTGGTTGTCGCCCCGGCAGCGGGTGGCCGCGACGTGCGACGCCGCCTCGATCAGTTCGTGGTCGACGGGGCCGGTCCGGATGGTCAACGACGCTGCCCTCCCGCGGGCTGAAGCGGTCTCTGAACGGAAAGAGCGCGAGGGGGCGGGTCGGCCACCCTCGCGCTCAGACGTGATGTGCTAGGCGCGGCGGAGCTGGAAGGTCAGGCCCAGGTCCGCGTCCGCGTGGGACGGGAGATCGCCGGCCGTGCCCTCCGTCAGCGACGTGGCCAGCACCTCCTCCGCCACCACCCGGCCGTCGGAACGCAGGGCCGCGGCCAGGTCCGGGGAGGTGGCGCTCCACCACAGGTCGATCCGGTCCGTGATCGACAGGCCGGTCGACTTGCGTGCCTCCTGCACCAGGCGGATGACCTCGCGCAGCAGGCCGGCCCGGCGCAGCTCGTCGGTCAGCTCCAGGTCCAGGGCGACCGTCTCGCCGGTGCCGGTGTCGATGGCGCCGGTCTCGACGGCCCAGCCGGAGCGGGGCTGCTCGGTGACGATCACGTCGTCGGGGCCGAGGGTGATCTCGCCCAGCTCGTCCGACTCGACGGTGGCGGTGGCGCCCCCGCGCAGGGTGCGGGCGAGCCTGGCCGGGTCGGCGTCGGCGATGGCGGCGGCCACCACCTTGGTACGCGGCCCGAACCGCTTGCCCAGCGCACGGAAGTTGGGCTTGACCGTGTAGGAGACGAGGTCGGCGCTGAAGCCGGACATGTCCTCCAACGCCTGGACGTTCAGCTCGTCCGCCACCAGGTCACGCAGCTCCGGCGGCAGCGACGGCCACCCGGAGGCGCCCACGAGCGCCCGGCCGAGCGGCTGGCGGGTCTTCACGCCCGAGGACGCGCGGGCCGAGCGGCCCAGCTCCACCAGCCGCCGCACCAGCGCCATCTGGTCGGACAGCGCCGGGTCGAGCAGCTCCTGCCGCACCTCCGGCCAGGACGCCAGGTGCACCGAGGACGGCGCGCCGGGGGCACGCAGGACGTCCCAGAGGTGGTCGGTGACGAACGGCGTGATCGGCGCCATTAGCCGCAGCACGGTCTCCAGGCACTCGTACAGCGTGGCGAACGCCTCCCGCGACCCCTGCCAGAACCGGCGGCGCGAGCGGCGCACGTACCAGTTGGACAGGTCGTCGAGGAACTCGGCCAGGCGGCGGCCGGCGCGCTGGGTGTCGTACTCGTCCAGGGCGGCCGTGACGTCCGAGACCGTGCGGTGCAGCTCGGCCAGCGCCCACCGGTCGAGCAGCGGACGCTCGGCGACCGGCGGCGCGGTCTCCGACGGCGACCAGGACTCGGCGTTGGCGTACAGGGTGAAGAACGACGAGGTGTTCCAGAGCGTCAGGAGCACCTTGCGGACGATCTCCTCCAGCGCGTTGTGACCCACCCGCCGCGCCGCCCAGGGCGATCCGGAGCAGGCCATGAACCAGCGCAGCGCGTCGGCGCCGTGCTGGTCCATCAGCGGGATCGGCTCCAGCACGTTGCCCAGGTGCTTGCTCATCTTGCGGCCGTCCTCGGCCAGGATGAGGCCCAGGCAGAGCACGTTCTCGTAGGAGGACTGGCCGAACACCAGCGTGCCGACGGCCATCAGCGAGTAGAACCAGCCGCGCGTCTGGTCGGTGGCCTCGCAGATGAACTGCGCCGGGTAGACGCCCTCGGGCTTGCCGCGCTCGCCCCACTGGGCGAACGGCATGGAGCCGGAGTCGTACCAGGCGTCGATGACGTCGGGCACGCGGCGCGCCTGGCCGTCGCAGTCGGGGCAGGGGAAGGTGACGTCGTCCACGTACGGGCGGTGCGGGTCGAGCGCGGAGACGTCCTGGCCGGCCAGGGCGCCCAGCTCCGCCATCGAGCCGACGCAGGTGACGTGGGAGTCGTCGGCGTCGCACACCCACAGCGGCAGCGGCGTGCCCCAGTAGCGCGAGCGCGACAGCGACCAGTCCACGTTGTTGCGCAGCCACTCGCCGAAGCGGCCCCACTTGATGGTCTCGGGGAACCAGTTGGTCTTGGCGTTCTCGGCCAGCATCTGGTCCTTGACCGCGGTGGTGCGGATGTACCAGGACGGCAGCGCGTAGTACAGCAGCGCCGTGTGGCAGCGCCAGCAGTGCGGGTAGCTGTGCTCGAAGTGGCCGCCGCGGTAGAGCAGCCCGCGCGCCTTCATGTCGGCGGTGAGCCGCTCGTCGGCGTCCTTGAAGAACACGCCGCCCACCATGGGGACGTCGTCGAGGAAGCGGCCGTCGGGGCCGATCGGGTTGACCACCGGCATGTCGTAGCGCCTGATGACGGCCAGGTCGTCGGCGCCGAAGGCGGGGGCCTGGTGCACCAGGCCGGTGCCGTCCTCGACGGTGACGTAGTCGCCGAGCACCACGTAGTGCGCCTCGGGGATGTCGACCAGCTCGAACGGCCGCGCGTACGGGGTGCGCTCCAGCTCGCGGCCGGTGAAGCGGGCGACCTCCTCGGCGCCCTCGCCCAGCACCGACAGCAGCGGCTCGGCCACCACCAGCACCTCGCCGTCGGCGGTGCGCGCGGCCACG
Source organism: Nonomuraea antri (assembly GCF_013283785.1). Classification (GTDB taxonomy): domain Bacteria; phylum Actinomycetota; class Actinomycetes; order Streptosporangiales; family Streptosporangiaceae; genus Nonomuraea; species Nonomuraea antri. The sequence continues at coordinate 10,148 of NZ_JABCPZ010000123.1, read as the reverse complement.
TACGTCACGTCGGGGTGCACGGCCACGGCCGTGTTGGACACCAGGGTCCACGGCGTGGTCGTCCAGACCAGCAGCGCGGCGCCCAGGTCGGCCAGCGGGCCGGAGGTCACCGGCATGCGGACGTACACCGACGGGCTGGAGACGGTCTCGTAGCCGCCCGGCTGGCCCAGCTCGTGGTCGGACAGGCCGGTGCCGCAGCGCGGGCAGTACGGCGTGATGCGGAAGTCGCGGAACAGCAGCCCCTTGTCGAAGATGACCTTCAGCGACCACCACACCGACTCGATGTAGGACGGGTCCATCGTGCGGTAGGCCGTGGACAGGTCGATCCAGTAGCCCATCCGCTCGGTCATCTGCTCGAAGGCGTCGACGTGCCGCAGCACCGACTCGCGGCACTTGGCGTTGAACTCGGCGATGCCGTATTCCTCGATGTCCTTCTTGCCGGACAGGCCGAGCTCTTTCTCGATGCCGACCTCGACGGGCAGGCCGTGGCAGTCCCAGCCGGCCTTGCGCGGGACGCTGAAGCCGCGCATCGACTTGTAGCGCGGGAACAGGTCCTTGAACACGCGGGCCTCGACGTGGTGCACGCCGGGCAGGCCGTTGGCGGTGGGCGGGCCCTCGTAGAAGACCCAGGACGGGTTGCCCGCGTTCTGCTCGATCGAGCGCTCGAAGATCTTCCCGTCCCGCCAGCGTTCCAGGACCTCGCGCTCGAGCGCGGGCAGGTCGACCTGCGCGGGAAGAGAGCGGAATGATGGGGAAGACATTTCGGGCGGGACCTCCACGCGCGTTCACCGACAGGGCTGCGTGAAGGGACGAAGCCGGCACGGCTCCGCGGTACCACCCTTCTTGACCCCGGGGACCGGGGCCCTCTCCATTGGTTGCGGCCGGGTCTAATGAGCTCGTGAGAGCCGTTCTTCCGGCGGCTCCGGGGTGATATCCCTCACAACGGGGCCCCATCAACGCCTTGCAATCTCAAACCATAACGCAGAGTGGGGCCTGAGGCTTCCAGATTTGCCGCCGGCGATGATCGCGCCGGTACAGCATGCGCAAACAGCGCCAAAGAAGTGGAATGAACACCACTGAGGAGGAGTTGAACGCGCGAGGCGGGATAGTACAGGAGAGGTAAACCGTCCGGCGGGTCGTTTGCCGTTCCGTTATGGGGATCCTAAGCTGCCCGCACCATTCACGGCCTTGATCAGCATAGGAGGCAGCCATGGCGGCAGTCACGCAGACCACCACACCGTCGATGTGGTCGGACGAGGAGCTGGCCGAGGTACGCAGCAGGCTGCAGAGCGAGATAGACGAGCTCAACGCGGACATCCGGCGGCACGAGTCGGAGATAGCCTCGGGTGATGTCACCCAGGGCGCCGGGGACGACCAGGCGGACGCCGGCGCCAAGACCTATGAGCGCGAACGCGAGATCGCCCTTACCCTGAATGCGCGCGACCTGGTCGCGCAGAACGAACGTGCGATCGCCAGGATCGACGCAGGGACCTATGGAGTGTGCGAATCGTGCCACAAGCCGATCGGCAAGGAACGTCTTCAGGCGTTCCCGAGGGCGACGCTGTGCGTGGCCTGCAAGCAGAAGGAGGAGCGCCGGTAGGCCCGCGCCGCGGCCGGCTCGTCGCCGTCCTCGTCACGCTGGCGGTGCTCGTCTATGCCGCCGACCTGGTCACCAAGACCGTGGCGTTGCGGGCACTCGAGGACGAGCCGCCGCTGGTCGTCATCCCTGACGTGCTGCAGTTCCGGCTGATCTTCAATTCCGGGGCCGCGTTCAGCATCGGCACCGGGATGACGTTCATCTTCACGCTCATCGCCGCCGGCGTCGTGGTGGCGATCGTGCGCACCGCGCGCAAGCTGGGCAGCAGGTCCTGGGCGCTCACGCTCGGCCTGCTGCTCGGCGGGGCGCTCGGCAACCTGACCGACAGGCTGCTGCGCCACCCGTCCGGCTTCGGCCGCGGCAAGCAGCTGCAGGGTCACGTGGTCGACTTCATCGAGGTGCTCCCCGGGCACTTCCCGGTGATCGACTACTTCCCGGTGTTCAACATCGCCGACTCGGCGATCGTCTGCGGCGGGATCCTGGCGGTCATCCTGGCCTGGCGCAACGTGCAGATCGATGGGAGCAAGGAGGTCAAGGGTGGCTGAGCAGCGAAGCCTGCCGGTTCCCGACGGGCTGGAGGGCGAGCGGCTCGACGCCGCCCTGTCACGGCTGTTCGGCTTCTCGCGCACCCGCGCCGCCGAGCTGATCGGCGCCGGCGAGGTGCTGGTCGACGGCCGGTCGGCGGCCAAGTCTGACCGCGTGCACGCCGGCGCTTGGCTCGACGTGACGTTGCCGCCCCCGGTCGCCGCCCCGATGCCGGTCGCCGAGCCGGTGCCCGGCATGACCATCGTGTACGAGGACGACGACATCGTCGTGGTCAACAAGCCGATCGGCGTGGCCGCACACCCCACCGTGGGCTGGACCGGGCCGACCGTGCTCGGCGGGCTGCTCGGCGCCGGCCACACGATCGCCACCAGCGGCGCCGCCGAGCGCCAGGGCATCGTGCACCGGCTCGACGCCAACACCACCGGCGCGATGGTGGTGGCCAAGAGCGAATACGCCTACTCCCACCTCAAGCGCGCCTTCAAGGAACGCACCGTCGACAAGCGCTACCACGCGCTGGTGCAGGGTCACCCCGACCCCTTCCGGGGCACCGTCGAGGCCCCCATCGACCGGCACCCGGCCGGCGACGGCCGCTTCGCCGTGGTCGCCGGCGGCAAGCCGTCGGTCACCCACTACGACACCATCGAGGCGTTCAGGGCCGCGTCGTTGCTGGACATCAAGCTGGAGACCGGCCGCACCCACCAGATCCGGGTGCACATGTCGGCGCTGCGCCACCCGTGCGTCGGCGACCTGATGTACGGCGCCGACCCCAAGCTGGCCGCCCGGCTGGGCATCACCCGGCAGTGGCTGCACGCGGTCGCGCTCGGCTTCGAGCACCCGGGCAGCGGCGAGTGGATGTCGTTCGGCACCGACTACCCCGACGACCTGCAGAAGGCGCTCGACATCGTGCACGCGGAGTCCTGAGCGCCGTCCCGCCCGTCAGTCCTTCTTGCCCTTGCCGCTCTGCTTCGCGCCGGCGCTCTCCGGTTCGATCTGGCCGGGGGTCTGCGAGGGCTTGTCGTCCTTCTTGCCGTCGTCGTCCTTGTCGTCGTCCGACTTGGTCTTGGTGGGGGTGGGGCGTTCGGTCTCGCCGTCCGATCGGCTCGGGCTCCTGGGCTGCGTCCTGGTGGACGGGGCCGACTGCTCGGGTAACGGCGGCAGGGTGGACGTCTCCGGGCCGGACGGCGAGAACGTGGGCGTCGCCGCCGGGGTCGTCGTCTCGGTCCTGATCACCGTGCTCGGCGTCGAGACCACCGCGGGCGCGGGCGAGTGCGCGTCACCCGGCCGGTTGGACCACCAGGCCAGCCCGCCGGTGGCGACGCCGACCACCAGCGCGCCCGCGGCGATCGCGGCCAGCGGACGCCCGCGCCCCCCGGCGGCCCGGGACTCCGTCCTGGGGATCGGCACCGGGCCGGTCTGGTCGGGGGCGTGGCCGGTCAGGATCGCGCCCAGCCGATGCTCGGCCTCCTCCAGCGACATGCGCTCTGCCGGGTCCTTGCGCATCAGCCCGTGCAGGACCGGGGCCAGCACCCCGGCGCGGGCCAGCGGCTCGGGCTCGGCGTGCATCACCGCGCCGAGCGTGGCCAGCGCGTGCGGCCGGTGAAAAGGCGAGTGACCCTCGACGGCCACGTACAGCGTCACGCCCAGCGACCACAGGTCGGAGGCGGGCCTGGCCTGCCCGCCCGCCGCGCGCTCCGGCGCCATGAACGCCGGGGTGCCGACCAGCACGCCGGTCCTGGTGACCGGCGCCTCGTCCTCGGTGGTGGCGATGCCGAAGTCGGTCAGCACCGCCCGGCCGTCCTCGGCGATCAGCACGTTGTCCGGCTTCACGTCCCGGTGCAGCACCCCGGCCGCGTGCGCGGCCCGCAGCGCCTCCAGCAGTTGCAGGCCGAGGTCGGCCACCTGCCGCGGCGGCAGCGGCCCGTCGTCGCGGACGATCTCACCCAGCGTGCGTGACCGGACGAGCTGCATGACGATCCACGGATGCCCGTGCTCCTCCAGCACGTCGTAGACCGTCGCCACGCCCGGATGCGCCACCCGCCCGGCCGCCCTGGCCTCGCGGAAGGTGCGCACGGTGAACACCTCGCGCTCCGGGCCCGTCAGATCGGGCGGCGGCAACACCTCCTTGACCGCCACGTCGCGGCCCAGAACCTCGTCATGGGCCTGCCAGACCGTGCCCATGCCGCCCTGGCCGATCGTCCTGACCAGCCGGTAGCGCCCGCCGACCATCCCCGCAGAATCGGACATGCACCGCGACTACCCGAGAAACACCCTGACAAGCGCGGTGACCACCGCCGCCGAGGCCAGGACCACCAGGAACGGCGCGCGGAGCAGGAGCGCGACGACCGCCGCGCCGAGCCCGGCGGTCCGGGCCGGGTCGAACGCGAGCCCGCCCGCCCCGGTGAACATCTGCACCGCGATCAGCGCGCCCAGCAGCGTCACCGGCACCAGCTCGGCGAACCTGCGCACCAGCGGATGGTCCAGCACCCGCCGCGGCGCGGCCAGCCCCGCCAGCTTCAACGCGTAACACCCCACGCACACAAGCGCGATCGCCCACCACGTGCTCATGGCCTCACTCCGTTCGGCGGCTCGGTCGCTGGGATCCGCCGCCTTCCCTCGTCGCTCTGGTCGCTGCGCTCCCGGCGCTCCTCAGTCCAGGCGACGGCGCTCCCTCGCGGCTCATCGGACCATCACCACCAGGACGGCGACGGCCGACAGGAGGACCGGGACGCCGGGTGGGAAGAACGGGGTGGCGCACAGAGCGACGGCGGCGCCGGCGACGGCCAGCAGGCGGGCCTGTCCGCCCTGGTCGCCGGGTGCGGTCAGCCTGGGCCACAGGATGGCCAGGAAGGTCGCCGGTCCCACCGCGTCCAGGCCCAGTACGCCGGGGTCGCCCAGGAACGAGGTGCCGTACGCGCCGGCCAGCGTGGTGAGGTTCCAGGTGACGTACAGGCTGGCGAACGTGGCCACGAAGCCGGCCCTGGCCGCCTGCTCGTCCGGCTGGGCCAGCGCCACGGCCGTCGTCTCGTCGATCACCCCGTGGGCCGCGAGCAGCCTGCGCGGGCCGCGGATCTTCAGCAGGTCCGCCAGCCGCAGCCCGTACAGCGTGTTGCGGCCGCCGAGCAGCAGCGCCCCCGCCGCGGCCGCGACCAGGTCGCCGCCCGCGCCGTACGCGCCGGCCAGCGCGAACTGGGAGGCGCCGGTGAACGCCAGCAGGCTCAGCACGCACGCCTGCGGCACCGACAGCCCCGCGGTGATCGCCGCGGCGCCGAAGGCGAGCCCGGACAGCCCCACGGCCAGGCCCACCGCCAGGCCGTCCCGCACGGCGGCGGAACGGCGTTTTGTCTGTTCCATGGTGAGTGAGGCTATGTGATGGGGAAATCGCCCGTCTTGTACGATCCTGCGGCCCGCTCGAACACGGACTCGGCCCGCTGGTACGCCGCCGGCGGGACGCCCACGACCCGTTTGAAGTGCCGATTCAGGTGCGCCTGGTCGGTGAAGCCCACCTCGGCCGCCACCTGCGCCGGCCGCACCCCCGACAGCAGCAGGCGGCGCGCCTGCCGCACCCGCAGCCCGATCAGATACGCGTGCGGCGGCAGACCGGTGGCCGCCTTGAACGCGCGTAGCAGCGGGAACGGCCGGGCCCCGACCGCCTCGGCCAGGTCCTCCAGCGCCGGCGGATCGGCCAGCCGCTCGCGCAGCAGCTCCATCGCCGCCTCCACGGCCCGCCTGCCCTCGGCCGGCGTTCTCGACACTGCTCGCGGCGCGCCATGCCTGGACAGCAGCCGCGCGAACAGCGCGCGGGTCATCGTGGACGCGGCCAGCGCGTCGCCCCGCTCGGCCGTCAGATGCGCCCGGTTCAGCAGCGCCGCCACCTCGCGATCGCGCACCACCTGCTCCGGGAAGTGCGGCGTCCCGTACGACGCGCCCAGGTCGGCGGCGATCTCCGTCATCGTCTCGATCGACGGGTAGAGCATCCGGTACGACCAGCCGTCCGGCTCGCCCGCCTGTCCGGTGTGCACCGCGTCGGGATTGACCAGCACCAGCTCGCCCGCCCGCGCCCGGTGCAGCGTGCCGCGGTAGTCGAACTCCTCGACCCCGTCGAGTATCAGGCCGATCGCGTAGCCGTCGTGCACGTGACGGGAGAAGCGGTGCGTGACGTAGTGCGCCTTGAGCAGGTCGACCTCCGGCACCGCCGGGTGCCGCCAGAAGTGCGCCTGCTCTTTCACCGTGCTCATTCCCATGCGAGCTCAGCGGGGCCGGAACGTCTCGGTGAGGGTGTCGAAGTAGTGCCGGTTCGCCCGCCAGGACGACTCGGTGGTCTCCCAGTACAGCGCGTACGGGCGGCCGTCGGCGGTGCGGAAGCCGCGGTTGACGACGTGGATCCGCCGGCCCTCGCGGATCCGGGTGAACTCCCAGTCGGCGGCGTCGCGCCCGAGGTAGGTCAGCGATTCCAGCCGGACGCGGCGGTAGCCCTCGAACTCGTTCCTGTCCAGGATGTCGCGCTCGACGCCCAGCCAGTGGCTCCTGGCGTTCGTCCACGGCTTCTCCGGGACGGTCCACTCCACGATCAGCGTGCCCGGGCCGGTGACCGACACGCTGTCACGGGTGGGGTGCGGCTTGGGCCGCCAGCCCTTCGGCAGCGCGATCGAGAAACGGCCGTCGGCGTTGGTGTACATGGACCAGCCGGGCGGCACCCGCACCGGCCCGCCGGTCTCGGACGGGGTCGGCTCCGGCGTATCGGAGGGGGTCGGCTCCTGCGTCTCGGACGGGGTCGTGTCCGGGGTCGTGTCCGTGGTGTCCGTCGGCTCGGCGGTGGAGGTCTCCGGCGGGGGCGGTGCGGCGCCGGTCCGCGTGGCGTCCGAGGTGCCGTCCGAGGTGCCGTCCGCCGAGGTGCTGCCCGCCGGGGTGCCGTCCCACAACGAGCCGCCCTGGACGGCCAGCAACGTGCCGCCCGCGGCCAGCACGGCCGTCGCCGCCACCGCCGGCACGACGATCTTCCACCGGCCGGCGCGGCCCTTGTCGGCCCGCCGCAGCGGGACCGTGCGGTGCGGGTCGGCCGCGGCCTCGTGCAGCAGGTGCGCCGCCTGGTCGGCGGGGATCCTGGCCGCGGGATCGCGCCGCAGCAGCCCCATGATCACCGGGGCCAGCGCGCCCGCCCGGACCGGCGGGGCCGGCGCGTCACGCAGCACCGCCGCCACCACCGCCGGCCACGACTCGCCCTGGTAGGGCGGCCTGCCCTCCACCGCGGTGTACAGCGTCGCGCCCAGCGCCCACAGGTCTGACTCCGGCCTGGCCGGCTCGCCGTTGAGCCGCTCCGGCGGCATGTAGGCGGGCGTGCCCACCAGGCCGCCGGTCGCCGTCAGCCCCGCCTCGGCCTCCATCGAGGCGATGCCGAAGTCGGTCAGCACCACCCGGCCGTCGTCGGCCAGCAGCACGTTCTCCGGCTTGACGTCGCGGTGCAGCACGCCGGTCGCGTGCGCGGCGCGCAACGCGTCGAGCAGCCGGCCGCCGATGGACGCGACCTGCTCGACCGGCAGCGGCCCGAACTCGCGCACCACCTGCGCCAGCGAACGCGAGCGCACGAGCTGCATGACGATCCAGGGCCGGCCGTCCTCCTCGATCACGTCGTGGATGACGATCACCGACGGGTGGTCGAGGCGGCCCGCCGCCCTGGCCTCCCTGATGGTCCTGCCGTTCAGCTCGGCCCTGCGGGTGTCGCCGACCCCCGCGTAGCGGACCTCCTTGATCGCCACCGTACGGTCGAGCAGCTCGTCATAGGCCCGCCAGACCACGCCCATACCGCCCTCGCCGAGCGGCTCGATGAGGCGATACCTGTTGCTGACCTGCCGATGCACGCACGCAGCTTACTTGGCGGGCTTGAACGTGGCGGCGAAGGTCTCGAAGAAGTGCAGGTCCTTCTTCCACCGGCTGTTCAGGTTGTGCCAGTAGATGGCGTAGCCGCGGCCGTTGTCGGTGATGAAACCGCGGTTGCGCACCCGGGTCTTGCCGGTGTTGGTGTTCCAGGTGAAGTCCCAGTCGGCGGCGGCCTTCATGTAGTCGACCTTCTTGATGCTGATCTTCTTGTAGCCGCCGAAGCCGTACTTGGCCGTGCGCTCCTGCTTCTTCCAGTCCCCGTACGGGTCGTCGCCCGGGTTCTTCGCCTCCTCGATCATCAGGAAGGCGTTGGAGGCCGCGCCGGGACCGCGGAAGTAGACCTGGGGGCCGCTGCGCCGGTATTCCTTCCAGCCCTTGGGCAGGCCGACGGAGAAGCCCGTCTTGTCCTTGTACATCTTCCAGCCGTCCGGCAGCGAGCCGGCCGGGTCGGAGGACGTCTCGCTGGGCTTGGCGGACGGCTCGTCCTCGGACGGCTCGTCCGACGGCGCGGGCTCGGAGGCGCTCGGCGAGGCGGAGGTCGTGACCTCGATCGCGGGCTGACTGCCCGAGGCGTCGCCGCCGGGCGCGGAACGCAGCCCCAGATAGCCGCCGACGCCGGCGACCAGCACCACCGCCGCGCCGACCGCGATGATCGGCGTCAGTTTGCGCCCAGAGCGGCCCACGCCTTCCACGGTCTCCGCCGTCACCGGCTCGGGCCGCTCGCGCGCCACGGTGAGACGCAGGCCGGTCTCGGGCAGCTCAGCGGGCGGAGCCGGCGTCGTCTTCGGGGGTTTCGGGGTCTTCTGCGGCTTCTGTGCCTTCGACGGGCTCTTCGACGCCTCCTGGGCCAGACCCGCCAGCGGGGCCAGGTCGGGGTCGGTCGGAGTGTCGTCCTCGGCGGGCTCGCGGATCAGCAGGTCGCGCGGGCTCTGCGCGGGCAGCATGGCGGTCGGCCGCGGCTCGGCGTCCGCGATCGCCCGGCGCAGCAGCCGGCCGGTCTCCTCGTACGACAGCCGCTGCACCGGCTCCTTGGCCAGCAGCCCGTCGATCACGTCGGTGAGCGGGCCCGCGTGCGGCGCCCGGTCCGGCTCATCGGTCAGCACGGCGTGCATGGTGGCCAGCGCGTTGCCCCGCTCATGCGGCGAACGGCCCTCCACCGCCGTGTAGAGCGTCGCGCCCAGCGACCACAGGTCGGACTCGCGCCGCGCTGGCAGCCCCTTGAGCCGCTCGGGCGCGATGAACGCCGGCGTTCCCGCCAGCCCGGTGACCGTGAGCTGCGTCTCCGTCTCCAGCGTGGCGATGCCGAAGTCGGTCAGCACCACCCGGCCGTCGTCGGCCAGCAGCACGTTCTCCGGCTTGACGTCACGGTGCAGCACCCCGGACTCGTGCGCCCGGTGCAGCGCGTCGAGCACCGCCAGGCCGATCTCGGCCACCCGCTTGGGCTTCAGCGGGCCGTCCTGCTTGATCACCGCCCCCAGCGAGCGGGACTGGACGAGCTGCATGACGATCCAGGGCCGGCCGTCCTCCTCGATCACGTCGTGCACGACGATCACGTTGGGATGCTCGAACCTGGCCGCCGCCCTCGCCTCACGCATCGTGCGCCGGTTCAGGAGCTGCACCTCGTCACCCAGGGCGGCGGCGTACCTGACCTCCTTGACCGCGACCGTGCGGTCGAGCAGCTCGTCATGGGCTCGCCAGACGATGCCCATGCCGCCCTTGCCGATGGGTTCCTGCAGCTGGTAGCGGCCGGCGATGCGGCGTCCGTCCCGCTTGCGATCCGACATCAACGGCCTCAAACCCTCCTCTACGCCCTGAGATATTCCCATAGGCGGGGATCTACGGCGACTCGCCGCGAGGCCAGTCCGCTATGTGAGAAGGGTTCTCCAGCAGGTGGAGGGGCGGGTGTAGGGTTTCAGATATGACTTGTCGCTACGCGTTTACCGAGCCGGCTCCGGGAGGGCCGGTCGGCGACTAGCGACCACCTGGAGCCGGCGCGAGGCAGAGACACCCCGTCTCTGCCTTTTTCGTTTCCCGCCGGCTCCCCAGGGGCCGGCCTGTGATGAGGAGCCGAGAATGTCATCGACCTTGGAACGGCGCGTGGTCCGCGTGGGCGGGCTGCGGGTGGGCGAGG
>NZ_JABCPZ010000122.1 GCF_013283785.1 Nonomuraea antri | reverse complement strand
GGTGGTGACGGTGTTGATTGTGGTGATCCACCCGTCTACCAGGGGTTCTTTGCGTCTTCAGGCGAACGCCGGACTCGCGATCATGCTGTGATCAGCAGATGCCCGCCGAGGATGAAAACAGCTCAGTCTATTCAGCGGACGGGCAATCAACTGGACTTTCGCTTAGAAGAGGGTCAGATTATTGGCGAGATCGGGCGCGACATGCCACGCAGACCTGTGACTCGGAGTGAAGGATCTACTTCTTCACTCCGAGTCATTGGGCAGTGGACTCACTCGAGATTCGGCGCTATTTGTGAAGATTGTCGCGTCGCCGTCGTGCCAGTGATCGGTGTGTCGAATCGGCTGGCCGACGCGCGCGACGGGACACGATGGCGGTGGCCAATCCGATGATCGTAGCTGCGAGGCCGAGGGCGGCCTCGATGATCGTGAACCAGTGCTGCATCTGATCTCCATTGTGTTGATGGTCAACGGCTCCGGCAGGGCCGTTGCTGACGAGATCAGGGCATCAGCTCCGCAGGATCTCCGGCCATGGTTGCGGACGAAGCCGGAATCATCAGCTGCGTACGCCCAGGTCGACCGGCCATCACGCCGCGATGACGATATTGCAGCCGGAAATCCGGACGCGTCCGGAAAGCTTTCCGCCCCCAGCGCGGGCCGCTTCCGTGGGATCCACAAAGGTAAGAATTGAGTGCCCGCTGATCCATGCATCACTTATGGTGATCTATCTGCACCTGCGGTAGTCTCCGAGGCGTCGTGATGCGGATCACTCGTGATCATTAGTCAGTCGTAAAACAGACGCACCTGGCAAAGCTGATGTCTGGCCGTCGGAGGACCCTAATTTCGTGACCTTTCCTTCGGTAATTCCGCCGGGGCGGCGATGGCGAGGTGATTGCATTGGAGTGGAATTCCGCTGGTGAGCTGGCTGGAATTCGCACTAATGACCAGCTCGCCGAAGCGCTCCACGCGCTTTCTCTCCGTCGTGGGCTGACTCTTACCGCTCTCGAAAGAGCGAGCCGTGAATACGACAAACTACGAGGCAGGCAGGCACTGAAGCGGTCGACTGTCAGCGACGCGTTCCGCGGCAAATCTCGGATCACCAAATCCCTGCTGCTCAGCGTCCTGGATGTCTGCGGTGTACGGGGAGGCGAGGCGCAGGAAGTCTGGGTGGCTGCCTTGGAACGGGTCATGCGACTGGACCAGGGCGACCGTCTTCGGGTTGATGAGGCCACACCCCGCGAGCTCGGCATCCACAGCGCCATAACCGCCCCTGACAGCACTGACGAACTTCCCATGTACGTACAGCGAGATTTCGACTTCGACCTCCGCACCGTGCTCTCCGCCAACGGACCGGACCGCGGAGCGTTCGTCGTCATGGTCGGAGCCTCGTCGACCGGCAAGACCCGGTCCTTGTACGAGGCGGTTTACGCGCTGTTTCCGGACTGGTCGCTGGTGCAACCTTTGGAAGCGGCGGACCTGCTAGAGCTGAAGAGCTTCCCGCCACGTAAAACCGTCTTCTGGCTCGACGAGCTCCAGCAATATCTCGGCGGCCATCCGCCACTGACCTCCGAGTGCGTACGGACCTTGCTCCGTCACGGGAACGTCGTCGTCGGCACCCTATGGCCGGACCAGTACGCCGCATGGACATCAGCGTCCGAGGACCTGCGCCGACTCGCGAAGGGCGCATGCCTCATCAGCGTGCCTGACGCCCTGTCGACGGACGAACTGAACGAAGCCGGCGAGATCGCGGAGCGCGACAGCCGGATCCGCATCGCGTTGCACACTCGTGACACAGGACTGACTCAAGCACTCGCCGGCGGTCCCGCCTTGGTGATGCGGTGGGAACAGCCGGCGACCCCGTACGCGAAAGCCGTCATCGCCGCGGCAGCCGACGGGCACCGTCTCGGGGTGCACGCGCCATTGAGCCCGGAGCTTCTCGCGGAAGCGATGTTCGGCTATCTCAAGCCGGCCCAACGCGTGAAACCCGCGGAGGTATGGCTCACCGAGGCATTGCCACACGCCACCAAACCGCTGCATGGTGACGTTTCCGCCCTGTCGCCCGTGGACGACGGCGTGGCCGGCACTCTCGCCGGTTACACCATCGCCGACTATCTGGCTCAGCACCTGCGCCGCGTACGGCGCACAGCGTGCGTGCCGCACGAGGCATGGCATGCCTTCATCACCCATTTGCGCCGCCCTTCGGACCTCCGCCGGCTTGCCGACGCCGCCACGGCGCGCCTGCGGTACCGCTACGCCGAGCCAACTCTGGAACGGCTCGCCGACGAGTTCAATGATGGCCGCGCGGCCATGGAACTGGCCGATCTGTTGGTCCGCCAAGATCGGTTCGAACGGGCCGTGGACGTCCTGCGCCGCCGGTTGGCGGCCGATGCGCGCGATTGGGAAGTCGGGCGGCATTTATCACGGACCCAGGAACTGTGGCAACGAGTCGAGGAGATCCGGCCGGCGGCTGACGCCGGCGATCCTGCGGCGCGCCAACGTCTGGCGGAGATTCTCGTCGACTGCGGCATCAGTGATGACCTGCGAGTACGTGAACGCAACGGCGATCTGACCGCGGGTGAGCGGCTGGTCGAGCGGCTCACGGACCGCGGCTGCATCTCGGAGATCCGTACGCGGGCTGACCAGGGTCAGGAGGCCGCCGCCGAGGCACTCGCCGATCTCTACGTCGCCTGGGACGAAGTGGAGCTACTGACGGCGCGTGCGGAGGCGGGCGACCGGCCCGCCCAACTGCGCCTGTCCAAACGGCACCCTGACGGCGTCCATGCCGAAGGCGCGGCGGCAGAACTCGCCGAACTGCGAGCAGCCGTTGACGACGGCAAACCCGAAGCGGCGCTACAGCTCTGCGCCCTGCTCTTCGAGCTCCGTGACGAGGCCGGACTCACTGACGAGCTGAACGCGGGCACCAAGGGGGCGGCCGATCGGCTCTTGGCGTTGTACATGGCGACAGGGCGCCATGCGCCCGAAAAAACGGCGCGTCTGCGGTCCTTCGGCCTGGACGCCGATGAGTCGCCGTTCCCCGGCCCCGAGTCCACTCTTCGATGATGCGGTGAAAGGACCAATGATGTCGGACGACCTGTCACCCGCCGACTACGCGATTCTCGTTCTACTTCAGATCGAGGACCGGGAGATCTCCAATACCGAGCTCAACAAGCTGTACGGCGTCAGACTGGTGAGTCCCGCGTACGAGAAGCTCAACGCCGCCGGATACGTGGTCTCGCGGACGGACCGAAGGCCGTACCGGCACAGTCTGGCCGACAAGGGCACTCGGGTGCTCGGGAGTCCTCTGGTACTCGGCGAGGAACAGGCAGAGGCTGCCGAGAGGCGCTCGACCAGGGAGAAGCTACTCTGGGCTGCCCTCACGGCGAAGCACAAGGAGGTCCTCGACCTACGGGCCGCCACCGAATCCGATGCAGACCAGTCCGACGACCCGCGCCCCCAGGACCTTCTGAGCTTGGAAGAGCGGATTCGCGCGGTGTACGACCAGGTGGCTGATGATCCCGGCGATTGGGTAAACCTCACGGACATCCGGGCGCTCCTCAAGGACGTTCCCAAGGCCGACCTCGACAAGGCGCTGGAGCAGATGCTCGACGCGACGGACGTCTGGCTGGAGCCGGAGGTCAACCGGCACCGGATCGGCAGGCGCGAGAAGGAGGCGTCAGTCCGGATCGGTGGCGAGGACCGGCACAAGTTGGCGATCGGACTGCCATGACCGAGGAAGAGCGCGCGGCGCTCGCGGCGCTGCGGTTCAGCTGGGCGCAGGCGCCCGACGATGTGTGGAGAAGCTCGCCCTTCCACGTCGATGGGCTGCATACGAGCGTCGTTCAGGACGTGCAGGATGGCATCGCCGAGGCGGAGGCGAGTGCCGATGCCAACCCGATCGGCCTGGTCCTCGAAGGCCGCTCTGGATCTGGCAAGACGCATTTGCTGGGCTGGGTCCGCGAGCAGGTTCACCAACGAGGTGGCTACTTCTTTCTCATCGGCCTGCTCGACGGCAAGAAGTTCTGGGACGGTGTTCTCATCCTCCTTCTGAATGGCATGTCTCGTCAGGTCATCGGCAACGAGACCCAACTCGGCCTGCTGCTGCGGCGGCTGGCGGCCCGGACAGGTACGCCACCGACCGTGCGTCGTGCGGTGATCGGCGAGACAGAACTGTCCCGAGCCGCGTTGGACACCTTCGTCGAGGGACTCAAAGATTCCGACAAGCACGTCGCCCGGCAGTGCCGGGACACGGCACGTGCCCTGGCGCTGCTGGCGTCGGACAAGGAAGAACATCAGGACGCCGCCTACAGCTATTTCACCTGCGAAGAAGAGGCGATCCCCGGCGAACGCCATGCGTGGGGTATCCGCCCGAAGTCGCGAACGCCCCAGCAGATCGTCCAGGAAATCTCCTGGCTGCTCGCACTCACCGGGCCGACCGTCATCGCGTTCGACCAGTTGGACACGCTGATCGCGCAATCCGCTCTACAGGAGGATCTCGCCAAGCGCTCGAGCGATGCGGCGAATCTGCATGTGGCGGTGATGGTGGCGGGCATTGCCAACGGCCTCACGAGTCTGCGGGACATGACCCGAAGGACCCTCACCGTCGTTGCGACTCTGTCCACGACGTGGAAGTTGATCTCTGATCGGACCGTCGTCTCGTTCCCGGACCGGTTCCGGAGGTGTCCGGCCCTCGGCGGAATTCAGAGTCACGCGCTCGCCCGCGAGATCATCGAGAAGCGGTTCGCGACGCGATACGCGGCCATCGGCTTCACCCCGCCCTATCCGACGTGGCCGGTCCGGGACCAGGTGTTCGAGCAGGCCGTCAACTACACGCCGCGCAGGTTGCTGGTCGAAATCGACCGGCACATCCGCGCTTGCCTGGTCGACGGCGAACTACGTGAACTGGCCAGTCTCGCCGAGGTGCCCCCGGAAGACGAGATATCCCGGCCAGCGGACACAACGGCGCCGATTGTGTCCGAGAAGGCGCTGGCCAGGATCGAATCACGGTTCGAGGAGCTGAAACGAGCGGCAGACGTGACGTCGCCCCTGGAACACGATTTGGAAGACAATTTGTTCCCCGCCCTCCTGTCGGCCGGTCTGCACGCGTGGATCGTGGAGCGTGGCGACGACGGTGAGATGTTCAGCGTCGATCCGCCTCCGAGCGCCAAACCGGACCTGCATGCCCGGCTGCGCCGTGCCCTCGACGATCGAAGCGAGGAGGAACGGGAACGTTCACCGGACGACACCCGCTCGGAAGATCAAGCGCACTGGTCCTTCCGGGCGATCAGCGACACCCATCACGGTGTGGGCGCGCTGCACCGGATCCGGCGCGCCCGTACGGCGTCCGGTCTGAGCGCCGGCGTTCGCAAGCGGAAGCTCATCCTCATCCGCAACGGCCCGTGGTCCCGGTCGGCCAAGACCCAGGAGACTCTCCAGGAGCTGGAGGTGGAAGGAGGTACGACGCTGAGCATCGACGGTACCGACCTGCGAGTGCTCACGGCGCTGCATGGGCTGCGTCAGGAGAATCCGGCCGAACTGCACGCCTGGCTGGTCCGCTACCGGCCCACCGAACAGATCACCCTGTTCAAGGAGGCACTGGCCGACACGGACACTTGGGCAGCTTCCGCATCGGTTGCCGTCATGCCCGATCCGGTCCTGAGAAGCGCCGACGCCGAGGAGACACCAGCTGGGTTCACCGTGGGCTACGGATATCACGACGACGCGCCAGTTCAGGTGACGCTGGAGGCGCTCCGCAAGCACGCGGCGATCTTCGCCGCGTCGGGGTCCGGCAAGACGGTGCTGATTCGGCACATTGTCGAAGAGTGCGCACTGCAGGGTGTGTCGGCGATCGTCCTGGATCCCAACAACGACCTGGCGCGGCTCGGCGAGCCGTGGCCGGAGCCACCCCCGAACTGGCGAGCCGGCGATGCCGAACGAGCTGCGGACTACCTCGCCGGCAGTGAAGTCGTGGTCTGGACGCCGCGCCGGGGATCGGGCCGTCCACTGAGTTTCCAGCCGCTACCGGACTTCGGCAGTGTGCGAGATGACCCCGATGAGTTCGAGGCGGCGGTCGAGGTCGCCGCGTCGGCTCTGGCACCGCGCGCCAACCTCGTCGGACGCTCCAAGAACGCACATCTCGGTCTCGCCGTACTGCGGCGAGCGATCGAGCACTATGGCAGAAAAGGGGGAGACAGCCTTCGGGGGCTGATCGATCTGCTTGCCGATTTGCCGGACGGCGTGAGCGGTCTCGAAAACGCGGTGAAGATCGCTGCAGATCTCGCCCAGACACTGACCGCTTCCATGGACAACGATCCCATGTTCGGCGGCGGTGGAACGCCCGCCGATCCGGGCATCCTGCTGACTCCCTCGCCAGGAAAGCGGGCCAGGATTTCGGTCATTAGCATGATCGGGCTCGGTGAGGATACTCGTCAGGGGTTCGTCAACCAGTTGCAGATGGCACTCTTCGCATGGATCAAGAAGAATCCAGTCCAAGGTCGGCCTCTGCTCGGTCTGCTGGTGATGGACGAGGCTCAGAGCTTCGCGCCATCGGGCGCGGCCACCGCGTGTACACAGAGCACGCTGGCCCTCGCATCACAAGCGCGTAAGTACGGTCTCGGACTGGTCTTCGCGACTCAGGCGCCCAAAAATCTCCACAACAGAATCTCTGGGAATGCCGCGACGCACTTTTTCGGGCGTCTGACGGTGTCGGCACAGACCACGGCAGCTCAGGAGATGGCGAGGGCCAGAGGTGGCGACGTGCCCGGCATCGGCACCCTCACCTCGGGCGAGTTCTACGTTGCGCTGGAGGGCGAGCCGCCGCAGAAGATACGCACGCCCCTGTGCCTCAGCTACCACCCAAGCGGCCCGTTGACCGACGAGGAGGTCATGGCTCGAGCGCGGAGGGCGGGGCCTGATTGAGCTACAAGAACCCGGATGGTTCCACGATCTTCCACCATCATGGCAGAGAGGGGACGTCGGCACGCTCAGCTGTCAAACCTGCGGAGTCTCCATCCGAGGGTCGTTGATCTTGTCAGATCAGGCCTCGGGCAGTCGAACAGCGTGCCGGCTGTGGTCATGACGGATCGCATGACGTTGAGGACGAGGATGCGTTGGGCGTGACGACGATTTCGGCCCTGTCATGAAAGCGTCCAGGACGTGCGTGGCCGCTGCCTGAACGAAACCGAGCGCATTCACATCGACGACCGGCTGCGGGAAAAGGTGTCGGTTCGGGAGATCGCGTGTGAGCCGGGCCGCGCGCCCTCGGCCATCAGCCGTGAGATCCGCCGCGACCGGCATCCCGCCAACGGCCACTACCGGCCGCACGCCGCCCAGACGCATCCCGACGCTCGCCGGCCTCGCCCCAAGCCCATCAAGATCAGCCAGGACCCCGGAGTTACGGGCCCGCATTCAACAGCACCTGCACAAGCGCTGGAGCCTGGAGCAGATCGTCCAGAGCCTGCGCCGGACCTGTCCCGGGCGGCCGGAGATGCACGTGTGCCATGAGACCGTCTACTAAGCGCTCTACGTCCAAGGCCGCGCCGGGCTGCGCCGCGAGCCGGCCGGGGCGCTGCGCACCGGTCGCGCCATGCGCAAGTCGCGTCGCCTGGCCCGGCAGCGCCGGCACCGCTACAGCGCACCCATGGCGGTGATCAGCGAGCGGCCGGCTGAGGCCGACGACCGGCCACTGGGAAGGCGACTGCGTCATCGGCCAGAGCGGCGCCCGGGCCATCGGCACTTTTGGTCGAGCGGACCACTCGCCACGTGATGCTCGTCCACCTGCCGATCGGCCGCGGCGCCGAGCGCATGCGCGACGCTCCGGAGGAGATCATGGCCGCGCTGTCGGCCCAGCTCAAGCGATCGCCATGCTGCTCGCCACCAGTGATTGATCACTGTGTTGCGACGCCCCTGGAAAGTGCCGGTGAGCGCGGAGGGCCGACATCCCCAGGCTCGCCAGGTAGTACAGCGCGCGCGCGTACGCGGAGATGAGCGATACCCGCGTTCGCTTCGCTCCAGGCGGGTCAGGTCAGGCCCGCGTCGTGGGCGAGGATCGCGATCTGGGTGCGGTTGTCCATGCCGAGCTTGGTGAGGATGCTGGAGACGTGCGCTTTCACGGTGGTGATGCTCATGGCCAGGTCCGCGGCGATGTCGGCGTTCGTCCGGCCACGAGCGATCGCCAGGGCCACCTCGTGCTCGCGCGGGGTGAGGGCGGTCAGTGCGGTACGGGCCTGCTCGTAGGCGCCGGCCTGCGCGACGGTGCGCTCCATCAACCGCCGGGTGATGCGCGGGGACAGGATCGGATCGCCTGCGGCGACCCGGGTGACCGCCTCCACGATGCGCGGTGGCGGGGTGTCCTTCAGCAGGAAGCCGGCGGCGCCCGCGCGGAGGGCGTGCAGGACGTTCTCGTCGGTGTCGAACGTGGTCAGCACGATCACCTCGGGCGGGCGGGCACGGGCGCGCAGCCGGCGGGTGGCGGTGATGCCGTCCACACGCGGCATCCGCAGGTCCATCAGGACGACGTCGGGGGCGTGGGCGTCGGTGGCGGTGATGGCCTCCTGGCCGTCGGCCGCCTCGCCGACGACCGTGATGCCGGCGGCGCCGTCCAGCATCATGGACAGCCCAGCGCGGACCAGGGCGTCGTCGTCGACCAGTAACACGCGGATCACGCGGGCCATGGTAGCCGGGCCTGAAGCCGGAACTCTCCTTCGGAGTGGTGGTGATCCAGTTGCCCGCCGGCCAGCCGTACCCGCTCGGTGAGCCCGACCAGGCCGAGGCCGCTGCCGGGCGCGAGCGGGGCGGTGCCCGCCGGGGCCAGCGGGTTGCGGATGTCGATCAGCAGGGACGTGCCGGGGGTGCCCCGCAGCAGCACGTCCACCGGCCGGCTGGGGGCGTGTTTGCGGGCGTTGGTGAGCCCCTCCTGGACGACGCGGTAGGCGGTACGGGACGCGGCCTGCGGCAAGGCGCCGTCGTCGTCGGTGACCTCCTCGCGGAGCCGTATCTCCTGGCCGGCCTCCCGTGCGTCGGCGATCAGGCCGGGCAGGTCGGCCAGCACCGGCTGGAGTGCCAGTTCGTCCAGCTGGTCGTCCTGTTCATGCAGCAGGCTGATCACCTGGCGGAGCTCCTCCAGCGCCTGGTGGACCCCGGTGCGGATCACCCCGGCGGCCCGGGCGAGCTGCTCGGGGGAGGAGTCCGGGCGGTATTCCAGTGCCCCGGCGTGGGTGGCCACCAGGGACAGGCGGTGGGCCAGGACGTCGTGCATCTCCCTGGCGAGTTGGCGGCGTTCGGCCATGCGGGCCTCGGCGACCCGCCTGCCCTGCTCGGCCTCGGCGCGGTTGGCGCGCTCGTGCAGGGAGCAGAGCAGGGCGCGGCGGGAGCGGGCCAGCGCTCCCCAGCCGAGCAGCGCGCCGTAGGAGGCGCAGATCAGCAGTAACCACCATTGCTGGGAGATGCCGGAGTTCGGCCGCCACAGTCCCTGGACCACGTGGGCCGCGACGCCCCCGGCCGCCACCGCCGCCGCGACGGGGAAGCGCCTGCGCTGGGCCACCTGCAACGCCCCCATCGTCGCCGCCGCGGTGGCCACGGGGGAAAGGGTGGCCAGGAGGGTGGCGGCCAGTGCTCCCGAGGCCGGCCACCACAGCTGGGCGAGCGCCGCGACCAGGCTCACCGCCGCGACGACGACATCCAGCCCCCACCAGGGCCCGCCGGCCTGGCTCCACAGCGTCAGGCCGCTCAGGCCGCCCACCGCGAGGACCACGCCGGTCACCGCGATCGGGTACGAGGGTCGGATCTTTTTCACCGGGTCAGGGTAATCGCCGGTTCTCGGGCGCCATCACCTACCAAAGTAGGACCCGTACCCCACTGGGGGAGAACACCGGGCGACCACGCGCCCGATGCGGCGGATCGGGCGAACGGGCGAAGCTGACCGGCATGAACACCTCAGCCAAGCGAATCCTCTGCACCGTCGTCGGCGCCCCCGCGGCTGCCCTGGCCGTCTGGGCCCTGGCCGTGCCGGTCGCCGGAACCACGCTGAGCGTGCGCATGGGCGCTGGAACGCAGCAGATCGGACCGGGATCGGTCCTGGTGGCGAGCCTGGTGGCCGGGCTGGCGGGCTGGGCGCTGCTGGCCGTCCTGGAGCGGTTCGCCTCCAGGCCCGCCCGCATCTGGACGATCACCGCCCTGGCCGTGTGCGCGCTGTCCCTCCTCGGCCCGCTCGGCAGCGCGGTCGGCGCCGCCGCGACGCTCGTGCTGGTCCTGATGCACCTGGTCGTCGGGGCCGTCATCGTCCTGGGGCTGGCACGGCGATGAACCTGCCCCGCGGATCCTGATCACCCCGGCCCTCGTCGCGATCACGCTCGGCTGACAGGCCTTGCGCGGCCGGGCCGGCGCCCCCGGCCGCTGCTGACAGACCTGGGCGCTCACCCCCCGGTGTCAAATTTCGATCTCTGGAGTTCCTGTGCCCTTCGGGTATCTGTTCACCGTGGCGCTCGCCGCGATCGGTACGCTGTTCGCGCTACGACCGGTGCCGTTCTCCCGCCCGCTCGGCCGCCCGAGCTACTACTTCGGCCTGGCCGCCAACGAACTGCCGTTCGCGGCCTTCTTCTGGATGCTGCTGCTCCCGACGGCGCTGGCGTTCGCCGACGGTGACATCGACTCGGCGGGCGGCTGGGCGACCGTCGCCCTGGCCGCCGTGACCGCGATCGGGCTCGCGGTCATCGCCTACCGCGCCATGGGCGAGCGGTCCAGGATCGAGCGCGCGATGGACCTCGGGCTGGGCGCGGGGTGGCGCGCCGCCATCGACGCCGACCTCAGCGCTGGACTGCGGCGCCGTCCCCCGTGGGCCCGCATCCTGCTCCTGCCCATCGTCAAGCGCCGCCTGGACGTCCGGCGCATCGCCAACCTCGCCTACGGCGACGCGGGCCGCCGCAACGTGCTCGACCTCTACCACCACCGCTCGCGCCCGTCCGGCGCGCCCGTGATGATCCACCTGCACGGCGGCGGCTACTCCGGCGGCCACAAGAACAGCCAGTCGCTTCCTCTCCTCTACCACCTCGCCGGCCAGGGGTGGGTGTGCATCAGCGCCAACTACCGGCTACGGCCGCAGGCCCAGCATCCGGACCACCTGATCGACCTCAAGAAGATCATCGCCTGGGTACGCGCGCACGCCCACGAGTACGGCGCCGACCCGTCGACACTGTTCGTCGCGGGCAGTTCGGCGGGCGGGCACATGGCGGCACTGGCCGCGCTCACCCAGAACGACCCCGCCTTCCAGCCGGGCTTCGAGGACGCTGACACCTCCGTCAGCGGCGCCATCTACCTGAACGGCTGGTACGGCACCTACTTCGGCCAGGGCCCGGAGTCCTCGCCGCTGGCCCACATCGCACCGGACGCGCCGCCGTTCCTGGTGGCCCACGGCGATCTGGACCCGCAGGTGCCCGCGTCCGATGCCCGGCACTTCGCCGACCGGCTACGCGAGACCTCGGCGAACCCCGTCGTCCACGCCGAGCTGCGCGGTGGGAACCACGCCTTCGACCTGTACCACTCGGTCCGCTTCGAGGCCGTCGTCGATGCGATCGAGGGCTTCACCGCCTGGGTGAGATCACGGGAAAGAAGAACCCTGGCCGGCTAACCGGCACATCACCCGGACCGGCTCAGCGGGCATCGCCCGGTGGCCGCCCCGAAGATCATCGCACTGCGCGGCGGACACGTCACGCTCGCCGCGGCCGCCGACGCCTTCCCGGCCACCCCGCGCACGGCCAACCCCCGTCTGCCGCACCCCGCTCCCACGACTCATGGCCGCTGGCAGGCGTGCCGTCACCTTCGCGCGCCGCGCCGCCAGATCGCCGAGATGGATCGGGTGTCGGTGATGCGCACCGTCGGATCGCCGGCGACCAGGAGCAGATCTGCTCGCAGACCAGGGGCGATGCGGCCCCGGTCGGTGAGGCCGAACTGCCTGGCGGGCACGCTCGTGGCCGCGGCCAGGGCCTCGGCCGCGCTCAGTCCAGCCTGCACCAGAAGGCACAGCTCCCGGTGCAGGCTGGCCCCGTGCACGACGGGAAAGGGGCCGTGGGGGCCGTCGTTGGCGTCCGTACCCGCCAGGATCGGCACCCCTGCCCTGTGCAACGCCCCCGTCACTGCGAGCGCGCTGTCGAAGACCCTCCCGGGCAGCAGCGGAGCGCCGGGAAGAGCCCTGCCGAGTGCCGCGCGCGTGGAACCGTCCAGGTGGGGGCCGATCCGCTCATCCGCGGCGAGCTCGGTGCCCCCTTGCACGGTGAACGCCTCGAGCAGCGCGAGGGTGGCCGTGACGAACACTCCGTGCTGGGCCAGCTTGGCGGCGAACTCCTCCGGATCCGGGCATGGCTCGAAGCAGAGGTGGGCCAGGCCGTCCACCCCGGCGTTCAGCGCGATCTCGGTGGCGTCCAACGTGGTGGCGTGGGCGATCGCCTGGAGACCCGCCTCGTGCGCGGCGCGGACGAGCGCCTCCACCGTGGCCGGTTCGAGGGTGGGCAGGCGGCTGCCCATGCCGGCGCCGTCCTCGATGATGATCTTCAAGTAGTCGGCGCCGTCCTCGACGCGAGCCGCCACGAACGCCTTCGCGTCGTCGGCGTCGCGGACGCCGGGAAGCGGGCCGAAGACCTCGCCCATGAGCTGGTGAGGATGGCCGCCGGGAGCGTTGGCGCCGACGCTCGAGGTACGCACGTCGGCGACGTCGTCGCGGTCGCGAGCCTGCCGGCGTACGTCAGCGAACAGGCCGGGTACGGAGAACATGTCGAGCTCGGTGGTGACCCCGAACCGCAGGGCCTGGGCCAGGCCGCCGGGAAGGGCGTGGGTGTGGGAGTCGATCAGCCCGGGCAGCAACGTGAGTCCGGCGCCGTCGACGCGGTGCGTCCACGCGTCCGTGCGCAGCGGTGAACGGCTGACGGCCTCGATGACGTCGTCGCGGATGACGACGTCCGCCCGGGGAATGGTCCGCTCACCGTCGAAGACCCGGACGTCCTTGATCAGCGTGATGGTCGCCGGCTCCGCCGGGCGGGCGAGCCCGATCTCCGCGCCGTGATCCGGCGAATGGCTGGGGTCGGGACGGGACATGGGCAACTCCTCGAGTATTTCGGTTCCTGACGACTGAGGTGTCCGCCCCCGCTGTCAGGGTCGTCTCTTGTACGCGGCGGCCAGGAGCATGCCGGCTGGAACCAGGCCGAGGACGAACGGCGAGGGCTCGAACAGCAGGGCGCCGATCAGCGCCCAGCCGGCCACGCCGATGCCCAGGTAGGCAGGAGGAACCTGCCCGCGTCTGCCGAATCCGACGACCAGGGCGCCGATGAGTCCGAGCGGCACGCCGAAGCTGCCCCAGACCATCCAGAAGGCGCCCACGTTGGCGGCCAGGTCGGTCAGGTCGCCGGGTGAGGGCGGGAAGAGCCACAGCTCGCCCTGGAACCAGGCCGGGATGTGCGCCGCGCTCAGGACCGAGGTGGAGACGAGATGGACGCAGGCGAGGAAGACCAGGATGGCCCCTGCCCAGACCACACTCTTTACGGAAACGTGCGTTTCGGAACTCATGGTTCCGAATCATGCCCCGGCGGCGAGCTGCGCGCAAGCCGGTTCACGCTGTATTCCGAGTCTGATGGTTCCGATATGCTCGCCCCATGAGGCAACCGGTGGGCCGTCCCCGAGACAGCCGGGTGGACGACGCAGTCGCCAAGGCGACGCGCGAGCTGTTGTCGGAGCAGGGATACGCGCAGCTCACGGTGGACGCGGTCGCCACCAGGGCGGGCGTGGGGAAGGCGGCGATCTACCGCCGGTACGCCACGAAGCAGGAGATGATCTTCGCTTCGGTGTTCCATGACCTCGAGCTGGCCACGCCGGACGAGGGCTCGCTCGCCGCCGATCTGGCCGCCGTCACCGAGGACATCGTGCTGAGCCTGTCCGCGCCTCCGCCCGGGACCGTGCTCGGGCTGCTCGCCGATGTGCACGTGAACGAGGGCATGGCCGCCAGGTTCACCGAGACCTTCGTGGCGGCCGAACGCGACTGCATCCAAGAGGTGCTGGACCGGGCGCTTGCCCGCGGCGAGCTGGTCCGCCGCCCGGACGCGGCATCGGTGCACGCCATGCTGCTCGGCCCGGTCTTCGCCTGGCTGTTCCTGCTGGAGCAGGAGGCCGACCAGCTGCCCGGCTTCGCCGCCACGCTGGCCGCCGGCACGGCACAGCTGCTGCGGGGCCAGGGCCGCGCCCCTCAGCTGACGTTCGTCGAGCCGGAGACGAGGCCCCGCCCGGCCACCGGCTGACGTACCGTCCCCGGCCGGACCGGCCGGGCAGGAAAGGCGGCTCCGGCGTCTGAGGAGGTCAGACGGTCTTGCTGGCGCCGCCGTCGATGAGATGGTCGGCGCCGGTGATGTAGCCGGCGGCCGGCGAGCCCAGGAAGACGATGAGGTTGGCGACCTCCTCGGGCCTGGCCCAGCGGCGCAGGGTGACGTTCACCTTGCCGGGCAGGCCGGCCATGAACTCCTCGTAGCTCTCGCCGCGCGCCTGGCTGAGCCGCGGTCCGTACTCGTCCCACAGGGGCGTGCGGACCAGACCGGGTGAGACGGTGTTGACTCTGATGTCACGCGGGCCGAGCTCCTCGGCCAGGGACTTGCTGAACGCCGTCAGGGCGGCCTTGGCCGCGGCGTAGAAGTACGGCCCCGACGACGGCCACCGTGCGACGCCTGAGGACACGTTGACCACCGCCGAGCCGGCGCGCAGCGTGTGCAGCAGCGCCTGGGTGACGTGCACGGTGGCGGAGAAGTTCAGCTCGAATCCCTTGCGCCAGGTCTCGTCCCGCATGTCGGCCAGCCCGCTGATCGGCATGCCGGTCAGCCCGCCGACGTTGTTGACCAGCAGGTCGACGGCGCCGAACTCGGTCTCGACGGCCTGCCTGAGCCGGTCCACCCCCTCGGGCGTGGTCAGGTCGGCCCGCACGGTGAACGCGGCGTTCTCCTCGAGCTCGGGAGTGATGTCGAGTGCCACGCCCAGGACCCGCGCCCCCTCGGCCCGCAGGATGCGGACCACCGCGCTGCCGATCCCGCCACTGGCGCCGGTGACGACGGCGGTCTTGCCTGCGTACTGCAGAAACGTGCTCACGTGTCGCTCCTCGTGATCGCTGATGGCCCTGACGCTAGGGAGCGGACGTCATCGGCCGCATCCGGCGGGCGACTGGACCTCCCGGGGGCCGGCGCGCCCCGGTTCGCCGGGGCCCTGATGTCCTGAACGGCCTGGGCCGCCGACCCGACCGCCGGTCAGGCGGACGATTCGCGGCTGCTGGTCCGCGGCCGCGATGCTGACCAGGGTGATGAGGTGGGGACCGCCCGTCGCGCCGGGCTTCGTGATACCGGGCACCGGTGATCCAGGCCGAAGGCCCGCAGGTGCTCCAGGCGTGCCGGCGCGGGCGGCTACGCGGGCTCGTCCGCAGGGTGGGACACCCGGTCGATCTGGAGTGGTCCTCGACCCCGACGGAATCGGCGAGATCATCGACTGCCGTGTCTGCACCGCCCTGGGAGTAGCCAGGGGTGCGACCGGAGGCCGGCATCACCGGTAACGCGACGGATTCGGCGACCCCCTCACGCTTCGTAGCGTCATGGACAGCCGATCTGCGAGGGAGACCCAGATGTCCGTTCACCATATTCCCGACCGGGAGATCACCGAGAGGCCGGCCGGCTACGAGGGGCCCAATCTCAGCCCGATCGGGCTCAGGCTGGCCGCGCACAGGTACGACGAGGGCGTTTACGGACTGATCGCCAATCTGCCCCCGAAGGACAACAACGGCCTGATCGTCGGCCGGGACTCGGCGATGATCGTCGACTCCGGGATCACGACCGAGATCGCCGTCCAGCTCCAGGGCCTGGCCGCGGACCTGACCGACGTCCCCGTCCGCTATTTGGCCAACACGACCTACCACGGCGACCACACCTTCGGGAACGCCGCCTTCCCCGATGAGGTCACCGTCATCTCCTCCCGGCTCAACAAGGAGAACATGGGCGACCTCGCCTACGAGCAGATGACCCGATCGCGCAACATGTACGGCGACGAGTACCTGCTCAAGGCCATGACCAGGTGGCGCAAACCCGACGTCGTCTTCGACTCCTTCGCGGAGGTCGACCTCGGCGGCCGGACGGTGCAGCTGTGGCAGTTCGGCCCGGGCAACGGGCCTGGCGACACCATCGTCTACGTCCCCGACACGAAGATCGCGTGGACCGGCAACTTCCTCTGCCACGCGGGCACGGCCCCGATGCTGCTCCAAGGCGGCCCGGCGCCCTACCTGGAGTCTCTGCGCCGCATGCGGGAGACGCTGCCCGACCTGCGGACCATCGTCCCCGGTCACGGCCCCGCCGGGGACGGCATCGAGGGCATCGACTGGCTGATCGCCTACCTGGAGAGACTGCAGAGTGACGTGGTCCGGCTCCATGAGGACGGGCACACGATGGAGGAAACCCTCGAACGCGCCTTCAGCCCCTACACCGACGGACTCGACCCGCGACTGGTGCGGGCGCTGGCGGAGTACGACATCCCGCAGCACAGCGCGCGGGAGAACTTCCTGAAGCTCTGCCGCAGCCTGCACCAGCTCAACGTCCTGGTCACCTACCGGCTGCTGCAAGCCACCGGCCGGCCCGCGTCGCGGTAGCGGGTCGTCCGGCCCGCACAGGTCGCGGAGCGGCATGTTCTCCACCGTCCTTCCGCCGTCGGCCGGCATCACCACCGACGCGACGTTCCGGTTCCCCGCTCTTGGCCTGGAGCGGGTGCCGGGCCTGCCGGACCAGGCCCCGCCCAGGCCGCGGCAGGCCGAAGCCTCGCGACCGTCCCTCATCGAGCAACCCCGTTTGGAGATCGTCATGACCGCTGCCGCTTCCGGTTCTCCCTCGACCCCCGCCGCCCCAAGTGTCTCCTTCGCCAGATGGCTGGCCTTGGTGGCCGTGGCGGTCGGGACGTTCTCCGTGGTCACCGTCGAACAGCTTCCCGTGGGCCTGCTCACCGCGATAGGCGGGGCACTCGAGGTCTCCGAGGGCATGGCCGGTTTGATGGTGACGGTGCCCGGCCTCGTGGCCTCCGCCACGGCGCCCCTGCTCCCGGTGGCGATCCGGCGCCTGGACCGCCGGGTCGTCCTGATCGGGCTGATCAGCCTGATGGTGCTGGCCAACGCCCTGTCGGCGGTGGCGTCCGACTTCACGCTCCTGCTGGCCGCGCGCTTCCTGGTGGGCGTCAGCATCGGCGGGTTCTGGGCGCTCGCGGCCGGGATCGCCGTACGCATGGTGCCCGAGCGCTACGTGCCCCGCGCCACGGCGATCTCCTTCGGCGGAGCCACGGTCGCCAACGTCCTGGGGGTGCCCGCGGGGACCCTGATCGGCACCCTCACGAACTGGCGGGTCGCGTTCGCGCTGGTGAGCGCCCTCGGCCTGCTGGTGGTCCTGGCCCTGTTCCTCCTGCTTCCCGCGATGCCCGCCACCGAGCCGGTGCGCCTGCGCACCCTGGCCGACCAGTTTCGCAACCCGGTCGTCCGGGCCGGGGTCATCGCGACCTTCCTCCTGGTGGGCGGCCACTTCGCCGCCTTCACGTTCGTCAGCCCGATGCTTCAGACCCTGTCCGGCATGGACGCGAGCCTGATCGGCCCCATGCTGCTGGCCTTCGGCGCGGCCGGCATCGCCGGGAACTTCGTCGCGGGGACGGCCGCCGGACGCGACATCCGCAAGACCGTCATCGCCATCGCCGTCGTGCTGACGATTGTGCTGGCCTGCTTCCCGGTCATCGGGACGAGCACGATCAGCGGGGTGGTCCTGCTCCTGCTGTGGGGGCTGGCCTTCGGTGGCGTGCCGGTCAGCGTCCAGACGTGGATACTCAAGGCGGCGCCGGGGGAGACGGAGGCGGCCACCGCCCTGAACACCTCGATGTTCAACCTGGCCATCGCCGCCGGCGCGCTGTTCGGCGGCATCATCGTCGAAACGGTGGGCGTCTCGGGCATGCTGTGGTCCGGGGCGGCGCTCAGCGTCGCCGCGGCCCTGGTGGTGTGGCGGACCTGAGGAGGCGGCGGCTGCGGCGTCGCGCGCCGACGGCGCGAGAGCAGATGAGATCACTCCCTGGAATCCTCGGGATGATCGTGGCGGAGATCCGTTGGCGGGAGCCCGGCCAGCTCACCCCGTGAGTTCACCCCGAGCTTGGGGTAGGCCTTCTGCAGGTGGTAGGCCACGGTGCGGCTGCTGATGCCGAGCCGGCCGGCGATGTCGCTGTTGGTGGCGCCCTGGGCGGCGAGCCGTACCACCTGCTGTTCCTGTGGGGTGAGAAGGCTTCGAGGGCCTGGGCCCTGGGTCGCCGCCAGCTCCCGTTCCGCGCGCTCGGCCCATGGGAGCGTGCCGAGGTCGTGGAAGATGTTGCACGCCTTCTCCAGGTGGACGCGGGCCTCGGAGCGCCGGCGCTGCCGCCGCAGCCACTCGCCGAAGGCCAGCAGGGTGCGGGCGTGCTCGTACGGCTGGGCCACCTGCCCGTCCAGCCGCAGCGCGGCCAGGAACGGCTCCTCCGCCGAGGTCAGGATGCCCCGGCAACGTGCGGCGACGGCGGCGATCCAAGGGGCGCGGGTCACGGCCGCCCACTCCTCCAGCCGGGCGACAGCCGGCGCGGCGCGTTCCGGTTCGCCGGATTTGACCGCGGCCTCGACCAGGTCGCCGGTGCAATACCAGGCGATGGTGGGATGTCTGATGGCGGTGAGCCGGTCCAGGGCGTGCTCGTTCCTGCCTTGACGCAGGTCGTGCAGGGCCAGGGCCCACTGGTGGTAGTCCTGGGACGCGCCTTCGCCCTGAACCACCGGGGTGACGTCCGGCTCCCCGGTGAAGGCCGCCAGGAGTCCGACCAAGAGACGGAGGTCGATGGCGCCGTCCAGGTGGCCGAGGTCGCCGGACACCCGCAACGCCTCTCGTGCGTCGGCCATGGCCTCCCGGTGGCGTCCACTCAGGAGCAGGGTCTGGGCCAGGAGCCAGCGGGCATAAGGAGTCCCGGCGTACACCCCTTCGACTTCGCGTTCGCTCACGAAGCGGCGGGCCAGGAGGTGAGCACGGTCCACGTCGGCGATGAGCAGCAGCAGGTGCGCGGCGTGCGGATGGTCGTAGGCCGCGGGGTCTTCGAAGAACGTCATGATGGCGTGGCAGCCCCGGGCCACCTCACCGCGGAAGATGTCGACCATCCCGCCCAGGGCCGAGGCCACGGCCGGATCATGGCCGGGCAGCTCGCGCAGCAGCTGGATCGCCTCACCCGCCAGGGCCAGGTCGGTCGCCGTCAAGGCGCTCAACAGGGAAGCCGTGAGCATGGTGGCCGCGTGCCGCGGATCGGCGTCGGCGATCAGACGGCTGGCCGCGATGAAGGACAGGGCGGCGCGATCGGGCCGGCCCAGATTGAACTCCGCCTCCCCTCTCACCGCAGCGGCAGCCGCCGCCCTGCTGGGCTCCGGGGAGTGCAGCATCGCCTTCTCAGCCAGATCACTGGCCTGAGCCAACCGGCCGGAACCGGAGGCGGCCTGGGCCGCGAGGAGAAGCCGTCGGGAGCGGTCGGCGCGGGAAGGACTCAGCCGGGCCGCGTGCTCATGGTCTCCCGCGGAGGTGGCGCAGCGCTCCAGCTCCGCGGCGATGTCCTCGTCCGGCCCCACCGCGGACGCGGCCAGGTGCGACAGCCGCTGGGGCCCGGTGAGGACCGCCGCGAGGCCGCGGTGGGCCGCGCTTCTCGCGGCGAGAGTCGCCTGGTCGTGGGCGGCGACCCGGGTGAGGGGATGCCGGAACACGATCGAGTCGCCGGCGATCTCCACCAGCCCGGCGCGCTCGGCCGGCTCGAGGTCGGCCGGTGTCAGCCCGGTCAGCCGGGCCGCCGCCAGGACCGGGCCCAGGGGGGCGCAGGCGCCCATCGCCCCCACGATGGTCAAGAACATCCTGGTCGGCTCGGGGAGCGTGAGAACGCCCTCGCGTAACTCGGCGATGACCCGCCGGGCGTGAGCCTCCGGCTGAGCCACGCCGTTCAGGGCTTGAGCCTGGTGGATGAGAGCCAGCGGGTTGCCGTCCGCCAAGGCGACGGCCCGCTCGAGCCCGGCGTCTCCGGCGGCGGGCGCGTGATCGCCCAGCACGCTGACAGCCGCCGCACGATCGAGGCAGGAAAGCCGGAGCTCCGGGCCGAGCCGGTGCGGCGGAAAAGCGTCAGCGGTGGCCAGGAGCGCGATCGACGTGTTCTTCATCCGCCGTGCGGCGAAGGACAGCGCCTCGACCGACGGGGTGTCCAGCTGGTGCACGTCGTCGACCAGGCACAACACCGGGCGCTGCGCCGCCAGACCGGTCAGCAGGCAGCGCAGCGCCAGGCCCAACGCGGCCGGATTCGGCTCGCCCTGCCGAACCTCGCCGTTGAGGCGCAGCGCGCCGTGGAGAAGGCTGTGGTGTGGCTCGGGCAGCAGGTCGTGCCGATCGAGCACGTCGTGGAGCAGGAGGTGGAGCCCCGCACAGGGAAGGTCGCTCTCCGTTCTGACTCCCCGCGCGCGCAGGACCAGGGCGTCACCGGCCTGACCCGCCGCATGGTCGAGAAGCGCTGTTTTGCCCGTACCCGGCTGCCCGCGTAGAAGAAGGGCTCCACCTTTGCCTTTTCGGGCATCCGAAATCAGGCGGCTCACATGTGCGAGTTCTCTCGATCTTCCATGTAGCACACCTCATTGTCCTGCAGAAGTGTCCCTGAAGTCGAGACGGTATCGGTCATGCGGCGGAATTACGACCGCTGTGACAGCGACTATGGCGTCGTACCTGCGTGCGCCAGCGGCCCGGTGAATCCCGTAACGTCGCTCTGCAATTCCTCGGTGTCGCGGACGACTTGTTCGATGTCGGAGCTCATTTCCATTCCTGAAGCGGCCGCAGGGCGGTGGCCTGGCTGGAACCGGGAATGACGCCGCCGCGCTGATGGGCCTCCTGCAACGCATCCGATGTGAAATGCTGCCGCATCGCCTGGGCGTCGGCGCACTCGAACAGGACGACCGCCTCCTGCGGATCCTCCGCGTTCACGCTGACGAGGGCGGTGCGCATCCCGGCGGCGCTTCGCACCTCGGCGAGACTCTCGAAGGCCGTGCGCCAGGTGTCGTAGTCGGAGAATCGCTGCCGGACCAGTAGATACTGCACTGCCTTGCTCCTTCGTGTCGCCGGCGCGGGTGACGGTCGCACCCGCTGGGAAGCCGGGGATCTCCTGAGGCTAGATCGGCGGCGGCGGGCCCGGCATCCGTCGGGTGACCGGTTGCGCGTGCGGGCCGTGGGGGAGCCGGTCACACGCCGAGCCTGGAGAGATGGTCCATGACGGTCTGTGGGCGGAGGGTGCGGGTGGCGATGTAGCCGTCGGGGCGGATGAGGACGAGCGTGCCGGGTCGCGCGTGGTAGAGCCGGCGGGCCTGGTGCCGGTGGTCGGTGACGACATGGCTCGTGACGCCCGGATGCGCTGCCTCGGCGGCACGGAGCGCGGCGGTCGTCCGCGCGCCGAAGCCGAGCAGTGTCCAGTGCGTACCGCGCATGATGTCGAACAGCCGCCCGCCGGGGCCGTACGCGTCCGGGGCGCGCTCGCCCGGCCGGGGTCGCCGCCGGTCCTCGGCCCGTAAGGTCAGTGGCGAGGCCGGGTAGGCGATGTCGAGCTCGCTGGTCCTGGCGAGCAGCCGCCGCATGATCGCGGGCTGTTCGAGCAGCGGGAAGACGACATGATCACGAAGGAAGGGGTGCAGGCCGAGCAATACCTCGGCGCCGCGGGTGCTGCCGGCCAGGACCTTGGCGGCGACGGGACGCCGCTCCGCGGTGTAGCTGTCCAGCAGCGCCTCGGAAGCGCCGCCGAGCGCCGCGGCGAGTTTCCAGCCGAGGTTGTAGGCGTCCTGGATGCCGGTGTTCATGCCCTGCGCTCCGGCCGGGGTGTGCACGTGGGCGGCGTCGCCGGCCAGGAAGATCCGGCCGTGGCGATAGCTGTCGACCATCCGGGTGTTGAACCGGAAGCTCGACAGCCAGCTCGCCTCGCTCAGGCGGACGCCGGTGCGGCCGGACCGTTCGGCGAACAGCCTCTGGAAGGTGCCGAGCGTGGGCGCCGGGAGGACGCTGGGGGAGCCGGGCTCCGGGGTGGCCTGCAGTTGCCAGGCGCCCCCAGAGTGCGGCAGCGGCGCGACGGCCAGATAGCTGCCGTCGCGTCCGAACCAGGTGTAGGCGGCGTCGTCCGGCAGACCGGCAATCCGGACGTCACCCACGTAGAGACTCTGCTCGCGGGTGTGGCCGATCAGGCGGGCGCCCAGCAGCTTGCGCACGGTGCTGTGGCCGCCGTCGCAGCCGACCAGGTAACCGGCGCGTACGACCTGCTCGGCCTGGCCCTGCCGGACGGTGGCGGTGACGCCGGTGCCGTCCTGCTCGGCGGCCAGCAGCTCGGCGCCGAATCGCACGTCCAGGCCCAGTGTGTGGAGGCGGTCGCGCAGGATCCGCTCCACCCGCCACTGCGGCAGGACCACCAGATCCGGGTACGGCACCCCGGGCCGCGGGCCCCCGCTCGCGGTGGGCAGCTCGGCGATCTGCCGGTGGTCTCGGAACAGCCGCAGCGGCATGCCGACCGTGCCTGTGGCCAGGATCTCGTCGACCACGCCCAGGTCGCGAAGGATCTCCAGGCTGCGGGGCTGCAGCCCCTTGCCCCGGGAGCCGGTCTGCGGCTCGGGGGCGCGCTCGATCAGCTGGTGGCGGATGCCGCGCCGGGCGAGCTCCGCCGACAGGGTGAGCCCGGTCGGCCCGGCGCCCACCACCAGCACGTCGCATTCCACTACGTTGTAGTACTCGATCATAGTACTACAACGTAGTACCATGACGGGATGCCAAGGAAGTCCCCGCGCCGCGAGATGCTGGCCGACGCCGCCCTGACACTGCTGGACGAGTCCGGCCTGTCGAGCGTCACGCACCGCGCCCTCGACCAGGCGGCCGGAGTGCCGCCAGGCACCGCGTCCAACTACTTCAGGACCCGCACGGCCCTGTACGAGGCCATCGCCCGGCGGCTGCTGGACCTCCAGCTGGCCGAGCTGGCCGAGCTGGACAGGCGGGCCGCGTGGCCGCGCACTCCCGACGAGCTCGTCGAGCTGCTCGCCTCCTTCGTCGAGGCGGGATCGGGGCCCGCCCGCAACCGTTACCTGGCCAGGCTCGAGCTGTCCCTGCACGCGGCCTGGAACCCGGGGCTGGCCGAGGTCATGCGGGAGCTGCGGGGCACCACGCTGAAGATCATCTCCGCGCGGGTGCGCGCGATCCATCCCTCCGTCTCCGACGAGCAGCTGGACGCGCTCGGCTCCGCGCTCACCGGCGTGACGCTCGACCGGATGACACTGGGCGTGCCGGCCATGGACGTGCGGGAGATCATGCGAGCCCTCGTCAGAGGCCTGGTCGGCAGCCGTGCGGACATCCCCTGACGCTCCGGGACCGGGCCGCCTCCGCCCGCTTCGGTCAGGCCGTCGCCTCGATCATCACCAGGCCGAGACGGGTGGGGCCGACCAGCAGCAGGCAGCCGGAGAACCCGTGGTCGCCGGGGCCGGCCCCGAACGGCACGCCGATCCCGCAGACGAGCGGGCGGACGTCGCCGGGATCGTCCATGACCTGCTGGATCACGGTGCCGAACAGGTCGCGGCCGAGCAGGGCCACCAGGCGGTCGCCGGGGCAGCGGGGCCGCGGGTCGTCGTCATCGATCCGGCGCATCGCCCACGCGCCGCTCCCGGCCTGTTCCAGGTCGTGCCGCTCGAAGTCCGTCAGGAACGTGGCCAGGGCCTCCTCGTCCAACCGGTGCGGGCGCATGACCTCGTCGTCCTCCCACTGCTCCTCGCGCAGCAGGCCCGCGCAGCGCGCCGACTCCGGCCACCAGTCGCGGAAGGAGAGAGCCACGTGAGCATGCCGCCTGAGCTGAGCCTGCTCAGGCGGCATGCTCAGGTGGCAGGCGATACGAACGGCGTCCTGCTCGTGAACTCCGGGCGGTCTCTCGCGGGACAGCCCGGTTCGGCTCTTCGACGGTTCACCTCGGCGGGCGACGACGGGACGCTGAAGGGAAGCCCGCCCCGCCGGCGAACGTGTGGAAAATCCACACCCGCCGGCCTGGGAACCCCACACCCGGCATGTGGTCCTGGCACTACTGGTTTCGTCCCTCGCTTGCGATGATCTGTGGCATGCTACGTGGCCGACTTGTCGGACTCGTCCGGAAGGAGGGGCAGATGTTCGGGCGGACCGCTGAACTGCGGACGATCGGCGAGATCCTGGATCGGGGGCGTACGGGAGCGAGCGCCGTCCTGGTCATCCGCGGTGAGCCCGGAATCGGCAAGTCGGCCCTGCTCGACCACGCGGCCGAGTCCGCGGCGATGCGGGTGTTCAGGGCGCCGTGCTCCGCGTGGGAGCAGGAGATCCCCTTCTCGACCCTGCAGGTCCTGCTGCAGGGGGCTGGGGACGCCGTCGACGCGCTGCCGGAGCCGCAGGCGCGGGCGCTGGGTGCGGCGCTGGGGTCCGGCCAGGACGTGCCGGAGGATCGCTTCTTGATCGGGCTGGCGGTCCTGACCCTGCTGACGCGCCTCGCCCGGGAAGCGCCGCTGTTGTGCCTGGTCGATGACGCGCAATGGATGGACAGGGCATCGGCGGACGCCCTGACCTTCGCGGCGCGGCGCATGGGCGCGCAGGGGCCCGTCATGCTGTTCGCCGCACGTGACGACACCTTCTCCTCGCATGACCTGCCCGAACTCCCCCTTCTCCGGCTGGACAGGGACGCGGCGATGAGGATGCTCGGCGAGGTGACGACCGACCTGTCGCCTCAAGCCTGTGAGCGCGTCCTCACCGAGGCCCAGGGCAACCCCCTGGCTCTCATCGCACTGGCCACGGGTCAGGCCACCTGCGCGACCGCCGACATGTACCGGAGTGTGCTCCACGGTCTGACGCTGAACACCCGCATGCTGCTGACCGTGGCCGCCGCCGATCACACCGGCGACCTCGACCTGATCATGCGCGCCGGTGCGGCGCTGGGTCTCGGGATCGGGGACATCGACCATGCGCACGAGGCGGGGCTGCTCACGGTGACGGGTACGTCGCTGACGTTCAACCACCCCCTGGTCAGGGTCCTCGCCTACCAGGAGGCATACCTCAGCTGGCAGATCGCCGCGCATCAGCGGCTCGCCGCGGCCCTTGACGGCGACCACCGCACCGACCAGCGCGCCTGGCATCTGGCCGCGTTCACCACGGCGGCCGACGAGAACGCCGCCGCCACGCTGGAGCGTACCGCTGAGACGGCGGCGAGCAGGGCGGACCATGCCGGGGCGGCCGTCGCCTTCGAAAGGGCGGCGCGACTGTCCGCCGACGATGCCGAACGAACGCGCCGCCTGGTCGCCGCGGCGGAGGCAGCCCTGGCGGGCGGCCTGGTGGCGCACGCGCGCTTCCTCGCCGATGAGGGGTTGCAGGTCGCCGACCTGCCGCTCACCGCTGCCAGGCTCCGCCAAGTGCGCGCATCGGCGGGCTTCTACCTCGGCACGCCGCGGCAGTCGGCCCGCCTTCTCATCGACGGGGCCACGCCGGTCGTCACCACCGCCCCGTCGACCGCCGGACGGATGTTCGCCTGCGCGGCGAGCTACGCCTGGCTCGCGGGGGACGCCGACACGGTGGACGAGGCCGCGACCTGGCTCGCCAGGATGAGACCGGCCTGGCCTTCGACAGCTGAACTGACTGCCTCCGTTCCCGGGTCCAGGGCCATGGCTGACCTCTTGGCCCACAACTACGCCGACGCGGTCCCCGCCATCGCCGCCCTCGCCTCGGCAGCCCGCGAGACGTCGACGCTCCGCCGCCACTATGGGCTCAGGCCCGTCTACGCCGGCCTGATAGCGGGTGACGACGAGACGTCATGGGACCTCGCCCAGCGCGACGTCGAATGGTGCCGCTCCCACGGCATGACCGGCCTGCTGCCGTCTGCGCTGAACCTCATGGCCCAGACCCAGTTCCTGCGCGGACACTACAAGAACGCGGAGCGTGCGGCGGAGGAAGGCATCGAGTGCGCGGCCGCCACGGGCCAGATGCTGGAGATGCGGCGCATCGAGGGACTCCTGGCGGCACTGGCCGCGGTCCGCGGGGAGGAGGACACCTGCCGGACGCTGGCCGCCCGGGAACGCGAGTACGTCAGGCGGCACGGTTGCGAGCCCGCCCCCATGTGGGGTGCCTACGCGCTGGGCCTCCTCGACCTGGGGGCCGGCCGGGACGCCGAGGCGCTGGAACGCCTGGAAGAACTCGCGGCCGGCAGCTCGGGACACTCCATCGCCGGGGTCTACAGCCTGGCAGATCAGGTGGAGGCGGCGGTGCACTCCGGCCGGCCAGGCCGGGCGCGTCAGCCTCTCGCCCGCTTCGACGCCTGGGCTGCCGGCACCGGGCAGCATTGGGCGGCGGCGGTGGCGTTGCGATGCCGGGCGCTGCTGGCCAAGGAGGAGGACGCGCTGGCCGGCCTGGCCGCCGCCGTTCGCCTGCACGCCAGGGGAGGAAGGCCCTTCGAGCGGGCCAGGACCGGGCTGCTCTACGGGGAGCGGCTGCGACGAGCCCGGCGAAGGAACGAAGCCCGGGGGCCGCTGCGCTCTGCTCTGCAGATCTTCGAGTCCCTGCGGGCTCGGCCCTGGCTGGAGCGTGCTCGTACCGAACTCCGGGCAGCGGGCGAGGCGACCGTCGCCACCGCGGGCGCCGGCGCTCCGCTGACCTCGCACGAGTTGCAGGTCGTACGGCTCGCCGCCACGGGAGCCACGAACAAGGAGATCGGCGTGAAGCTGATGCTCAGCCCCCGCACGGTGGGGTTCCACCTGTATCGCGCCTTCCCCAAACTGGGCATCGCCTCGCGCGCCGAACTCACCAAGATCGACCTTCACGTCTAGCTTGCGGAGAGCGGAAGGTCGGCAGCGAGGTGGAACACCGTCGTCCCGGCCGGTCCGGACGGCAGGTGAACGTGATCGGTGCTCATCGAGGTCTCGATACGGCAGTGGCGCGCGGAGCCGTGTGTCGCGTGATGTCGGACACCGACTCACGATCCGCGGGGCCAGGGCCAAGAGCGCCTGCACGCCGATCAGGCCGGTCCCGGGGTCCTCTCGAAGAGGCCGTAGACCATCGTTGTCATCAGCACCGACCTCGACGAGATGCCGAGGAGCGGGCCCGGCTCGTCGTGCCCCGGCCGCGCGCGAGCGGACTGCGACGCGGAGCCGAAGGTGAGACCACGGGATGCTGCTTGGCGCCGGTGGAACAGGTGCGACGCGTTCAGACCAGCCCTGGCGATTCCAGCCGAGACCGGACGCGGGCGGACGTGACCGGTCATTCGACGGATGCGGCAGGCGCGGGCGGCGGCTTGGCTTGACGCCGTCTCATGGTGCTGCCGTGGCCGCCGCCCTTCCGCTTTCGGTCTTCATGCCACCTTCATGCCGCCTTCGTGCCACTAGGCCCTGAGCACAGGCCAGGCCGTCCCGTCCCTCCGGAGGAAGTCCTCTCATGTCCTCGGCACCTGCCGGACCACGTCAATGGTTCGGTCCGGCACTCGTGCTCCTGCCCACCGTGCTCCTGCCCACCGTGCTCATGACCGCCGACCTCGGCGACTGTGCCGGCCGCCGCAGGGTGTCGATGGCCGGCGCGGCGGGATTCATGGCGGCCTCGCGATCGGTCCGGTGCTCGGCGGCGGCCGCTGGCCACTCCGCAAGGCGGGGGAGGCGTTCCGGGCGGGCTTCCCCATCGCGGCCCCGGTGGGCGCTGGAATCGCTCTCCTCCTCACTGTGATCGTCATCTGCCTCCTCAACATGTCAGACCGGCAGCCGAAGCCGTACCGACAGGCGACCACAAGGCGGAGGACCACGAGCGGGCCTGGTCAACCGCGTGAGCCATCGCAGGAGAAACTGCTCAAAGGCGGACTGGATCATGCGCCGAGAGCCGCTGTCGGCGATCATCTGGGCGCGACACCAAGAAACTTCGCCATCAGGAACCATCGAAGGATTTCGCATGAGAAGAGCTCTCGCTTGTATCGTCGCCCTGCTGGTCACGGGCGTTTCCGGCACGGCGCAGGCCTCGCCTGTCTGGGCCGGCAAGAAAGCCGACCGTTACCGGAGCTACGCCGACCTCGCCGCCCATGAGAAGGAGGGCAGGGATTATCGTCGCGTCCAGCGGGGGCCCGGCAGAGCCCACGTGGCCCACCGCCGCGTGGCCCACATCGCCATCCACGGCGGTGCGATCGAGGCGCCGACCACCCAGCTGGCCGACCACGCCGCCGGAGGCGCCTACGCCTTCTACTCCTTCGAGGGCATCAAGGCGTCCGGCAACGGCGACCTGCACATCACCTCCACCCGCTTCGACGAGCCGCGAGCGCTCGAACTGGTCGCACAGAGCGACTACACCGTCTCCTGGCACGGGGCGAAGGGGTCTTCGGCCACCACCTATGTCGGGGGCCGGGACCGAGCACTGGCCCGCAAGGTCGCCGGCGCGCTCCGCGCCGCCGGATTCGCCGTCGCGGTGACGGTGCCCGCCGAACTGGCCGGTACGAATCCCGGCAACATCGTCAACAGGAACCGTCGGCACCGAGGCGTACAGCTCGAACTGACCCGAGGCCAGCGGGAGCTCTTCTTCCGGGGCGGCAATCTGAGCCGGGCCTGGATCGAGGATCCCGCGAACCGTACCAAAGCCTTCTACCGTTACGTCGCGGCGGTCGACCGCGCTCTCTCCTGAGGTGGCGTTCCCGGGCGCTGCTCCGGTCATCCAACGGATGCCGGCGCCGCGGCGCCTCGTGCAGATTTGCTTACGCGGCCCTAGAGGCGCCTCGCCTCCAGTGGAGGAAAGAGCAAGATCAAGAAGGTGGTCATCCATGCCGAGAGCGTGGTGGCGCCCGGCACCGGGTGCCAAAAGAATCGCGGATCCGACGTCCGGCCAGAGCAGGGGTCGGTGGTGAGGCCGTCGCTCACGCGGCGGCCTCAGCACGATGGGAGACCGGCATGAAGATGCGTGTCGTCCTGGCCGCGATGCCACGGCACGCGGTCCACCGCCCGTCGCCGGCCGTGGGCCTGCCGGGCACCGTCGTGCGACGGGAGCGGCCACACGTCGAGGTGGGGGAGTATCACGGTGGAATCCGATGGACGGAAGTCCTGCTCGCGCGCGGCGCCGACGGCGTCGCCTCCTCTGCCGACATCGCCGAGAACGGCGTGCCGCACGGTCTCGGCGACCGGGTCTTCGCAGGCTCCCTCTACGATGACCCGGGCTGGAGGGTGAAAGAGTTCCACGCTCATGCCGGCGACCACGGGTGCCGGTGTCGACGCTGGAGCGGATGCGCGCACTCGAGGCCGCCGAGGAGATCCGAGCCCCGACCCCGACGTCGTGGGCTTCACCTCGACGCTCATGCAGAACGTGGCCGGCCTCGCGCTCGCCCGGCGTCTGAAGCGACTGCGGCCGGGACTGCGCGCCGTGTTCGGCGGCGCCAACTGTGACGGGCCGATGGGGGAGGCGCTGCATCGCAATCACAGATTCCTGGACTTCGTCGTCCGCGGGGAGGGTGAGCAGGTCTTTCCCGGCTGCTCGACCGGATTCGAGAGGGAGGCGATCCAGCTGACCGGCCGAGTCTGTGCCGGTGGAACGGTGACCGTTCGGTCGCCGACCCGCAGACGATGCGACCGGCGCCCCCGCACGCACCAGAAGCTCCAGTTCGGCGAGCATGCTGACACCGCGGGCGATGCCGTACGTGTTGTAGTCGGTCCCGGCCAGGAGGGTGACTCCAGTGTCATGGAGCACCGAATCTTCGCTCCGAAGCGCCAATGAGCCGGAGACTCCGTCCGACATGGGACCTTGGCTGATATGGAGCAGTTCATCACAACGATTCATGCAATTCGCGAACGCCTCGAGAGCCTGTCGAAGAGGAACCTGCTCTCCGATATCGAACGGAATTCCTCTGGAAGGAGATTAAGAGTAAGCAGTTTTGGCGCGGATGGCTTCGAGCCGTACGGGCCTTTGAGATCAGTTCGGCAATCGGGGTGCCGAACCAGCGGGCGGTGGCGCCAGGCGAAGGAGCCCACTCTGACACCTGCGGCACCCTGGTTCGAGCCGGTGAACGCTTCGACTCGCACTCCGGGCAGTCCGAAAGCGTCGACGCCTACGCTTGCTCCGTCCTTGTGAGAGCCTGTCCCGCGTGCAAGCGATGAACTGCGGTGGAGGCGAATGCCATGCCCTCGATCTCCGGATGAGCCGGGTGAAGGTCGGCCTTTCAGCGCCAGATGCGTGTATGGACGCCAAGGAGCAGAGATAGATGAGCAGCGAAGAAGAGGTCCTGCAGGATGGAACGCACCGGAGGGTTGTGCGGGTTGGCCGAACCGTGCGAAGACCCATGCAACCGTGGTCGCCGGAGGTGCACGCCCTGCTGCGCCATTTGGAGGCGGTCGGATTTCCGTACGCGCCGCGGGTGCTGGGAGTCGATGAACAGGGAAGGGAGATCCTGACATTCATCGAGGGTGAATCGGGTGCGCAGAGCTGGAGCAAGGTGGTGCCTGAGGCCGGACTCGCGGCTTTCGCGCGCTTGTTGCGCGAGTACCACGACGCCGTGGACGGGTTCGCGGATGAAACGATCTGCCATGGAGACTTCGGGCCCTGGAACGTCGTCTGGCAGGGGAGCAAACCTGTGGGCATTATCGACTGGGACCACGCCCGCCCTGCGCCACGGCAGCATGATGTCGCCTATGCCCTTGAGTACGTCGCCCCCTTTCGCGACGACACTGTATGTGTGCGCTGGCTGGGTTACTCCAAAGCGCCTCGCCGGGCACAACGCATCGAGGCATTCGCCGCCGCCTATGGGTTGACGTCCACTGATGGGCTGATCGACGCTGTCATCGCAGTTCAGCAGGAAACCCTCGAACGGGTCCGCCGCCTCGCCGAATCGGGACACCAGCCTCAGGCGACGTGGGCGGCTGACGGTTATCTGGAGGAGTTGGCAGCCCGGCGGGCCTGGACCGAGGACCACAGGCACCTGTTCGAGCACGATCAGCCAGAACTGAACCGTCCCCTCTGAAAGGCCCCGGTCCGTGCGCCGGCAGTTCCACATATTCGAAGGGTTGCCTTGCCCCGAACGCGCGGCCGCGTCGGTGACTGTCGGCAGGTGTTGGCCGCCCATGGCCCGGGGATGGCATGCGCTTTGTACGAGATGAAGGCCGATGATGGCAATCGTCGCCACACCGAGCTGGTCGCCCACAAGTCGAACTCGCCTTGCCGAACTGGGCATCGCCGGTGAAAGTTGCCCCGACGAACCCGGCCGTGCCCATGCGGCAGGTGCTGAGGTCGAAGCCGATGAGGGCGGCTCCGGTTAGGTCGAGCCGGATGTCCGGCCAGTGGCCGGGGCGGGGGATGACCACCGGTGGGG
>NZ_JABCPZ010000121.1 GCF_013283785.1 Nonomuraea antri | reverse complement strand
GGCGAGTGGTGTGAGGGGGGTGGTTCGAGGTGAGGGGTTGAGGTCGGTGGGGGTGTATCGGATCGTGGAGATGGAGACGCACGATGTTCGGTTTCCCACGTCTCGCGACCTGGACGGCTCCGATGCGATGAATCCCGACCCTGACTACTCCGCCGCCTACGTGGTGCTCAAGACCGATGCCGGTGACGAGGGGCATGGGTTCGCGTTCACCATCGGGCGCGGCAACGACGTGCAGGCCGCCGCCATCAGCGCGCTCGAACCGTACGTGCTCGGCCGGGACGCCGAGGATCTGGGCGCGCTGTACAAGGAGCTGGTCAGCGACTCGCAGCTGCGGTGGCTCGGACCGGAGAAGGGCGTCATGCACATGGCGATCTCCGCCGTGGTGAACGCCCTGTGGGACCTGAAGGCCAAGCGGGCGGGTAAGCCGCTCTGGCGGTTGTTGTCCGAGATGTCGCCGGAGGAGATCGTCGAGCTGATCGACTTCCGCTATCTGAGCGATGCGCTGACGCCCGAGCAAGCGCTGCAGATTCTGAAAAATGCTGAAAGTGGGAAAGAGGAGCGGATAAGTCGTCTGGAGGGCGAAGGGTACCCCGCCTACACCACCTCCCCGGGCTGGCTCGGCTATGACGACGAGAAGCTGCGCCGCCTCTGCAAGGAAGCGCTCGACCAGGGTTTCAGCCAGATCAAACTCAAGGTGGGCGCCGACCTCGACGACGACATCCGCCGCTTGACGGTGGCGCGCGAGGTCTGCGGCCCTGACTATCCGATCGCCATCGACGCCAACCAACGCTGGGACGTCGACTCCGCCATCACCTGGGTGAACGCGCTCAGCCGCTTCTCCCCGCACTGGGTGGAGGAACCCACCAGCCCGGACGACGTGCTCGGCCACGCCGCCATCGCCGCCGGCATCCGGCCCATCCCGGTGGCCACCGGCGAACACGTGCAGAACCGCATCGTGTTCAAGCAACTCCTGCAGGCCGGCGCGATCTCGTACCTGCAGATCGACTCCGCGCGGGTCGGCGGGGTGAACGAGAACATCGCGATCATGCTGCTCGCCGCCAAGTTCGGTGTCCCGGTGTGCCCGCACGCGGGCGGCGTGGGGCTGTGCGAACTGGTGCAGCACCTGTCGATGTTCGACTACGTGGCCATCAGCGGCACCATGGACGGCCGCGTGATCGAGTACGTCGACCAT
Source organism: Nonomuraea antri (assembly GCF_013283785.1). Lineage (GTDB taxonomy): Bacteria > Actinomycetota > Actinomycetes > Streptosporangiales > Streptosporangiaceae > Nonomuraea > Nonomuraea antri. The sequence continues at coordinate 30,368 of NZ_JABCPZ010000121.1, read as the reverse complement.
CTGCACGAGCACTTCACCGACCCGGTGGTGATCGAGAACGGCCGGTACGTGGCGCCGTCCGCGCCCGGCTTCAGCGCGCAGATGCGCGCGGAGTCGATCTCCGAGTACAGCTTCCCCGACGGCGAGATCTGGAGGCGGTCGTGAGTCCCCAGCGAGAACGGCGACGCAGTTCTGGAGGCGGATATGAGTTCCCTGAGGAGGAGGGTGCGCGTTCGAGGGTGGTTGTGAGTTTCCGCAGGGATGGTGCGGGTTCGGGGGTGGTTGTGAGTTCCCGCAGGGACGGCGCGGATCCGAAGGTGGCTGTGTGTTCCGCGAGGATGGTGCGGGTCTGGAGGCGGTCGTGAGTTCCGGCGAGGGTTGGGCGGGGTTGAAGGCCGTCGTTACCGGTGGTGGGTCGGGGATCGGGCTGGCCGCGGCTCGGGCGCTGGTCGCGCGTGGCATGTCGGTCGCCTGTCTGGATCTGAAGCCGCCGGGCGAGCCGTTCGTCGGGATCACCGTGGACGTCACCGACGACGCGGCGGTGCGGGCGGCGGTCGCGCAGGCGGCCGAGCGGCTCGGCGGTATTGACGTGCTGATCAACAACGCGGGCATCGGCGCGCAGGGTACGGTCGAGGACAACCCGGACAGCGAGTGGCGGCACGTGTTCGACGTGAACGTGCTCGGCATGGTTCGCGTGGCCAGGGCGACGCTGCCGTATTTACGCAGGTCACAGTATGCCTCGATCGTCAACACTTGCTCGATCGCGGCCACCGCCGGGCTGCCGCACCGCGCGCTCTACAGCGCGACCAAGGGAGCGGTGTTGTCGCTGACGTTGGCGATGGCGGCTGATCACGTCCGGGAGGGGATTCGGGTGAACTGCGTGAATCCCGGCACCGCGGACACCCCGTGGGTCGCCAGGCTGCTCGACGCGGCCGACGATCCCGAGGCCGAGCGGCAGGCACTGAACGCCAGGCAGCCCATGGGTCGCCTGGTCAGCGCGGAGGAGGTCGCTGCGGCGATCGCCTATCTGGCCGGGCCGGAGGCCGGCGCCACCACCGGCACGGCGCTCGCGGTGGACGGTGGCATGCAGGGGCTCAGGTTACGGCCACCCGGCTGAATCCGCCGCCGCTGCCTCTTGACCATCCTGCGCCAAGGACCCGGCCGAGGCGGGCCAGGTCGGTTCGGAGTCAAGGGTTCGGCTGAGGCAGGTCAGATCGGTTTGGAGTCAAAGATCCGGCCGAGGTCGGCCTTGATCGGTCCGGAGGCGAAGAACCCCGGCCGCGACCGGTCAGAAACCAAAGGATCCGGCCAAGGTGGGCCAGGTTGGTTCGGAGTCAAGGATTCGGCGGAGGGCATCCCCGGCTGGTCCGAAGCCAACGACCTGGCCGAGGGCATCCCCGGCTGGTCCGGAGTCATGGACCGGGCCGAGGGTAGGCCCCGACCGGTTCGGAGGGAGAGGCTCGGCCGTGACCGGCCGTGATTGGTGAGAAACCGGAGGATTCGGCTGAGGGTCTCTCTGAGGGCGTCCGGCTGAGGGTGGCTTGGGGGTGTCTGGTTGAGGTTGTTCCGAGGTTGTCCGACTAAGGAAGGCAACGCCCACCATGAAACTCGGATCAGCGGGCGCGGCCCTGTTGGCGGTGGACGCCGACCGTGCCGCCAGCATTCGGGTGCTGTGGGGCGTGTTCGTTCTGGGCGGCATGTTCGTGGCCGACCGGCGTACTGGAGAACGGACGGCTGGGCGCGATCGGCAACGGGTTCGGCGAAGAGTGGATTTTCATGGTGTTCGCCACGGTCATTGGCGGCGTCGGCATGGACGGTGGCAAGGGCACGATCCTCGGCGCGCTCACCGGTGTGCTGGTGCGCGGCCTGGTGATCGGCCTAGTGATCGGCGTGGTGCAGAGCATCCTCACCCTCATCGGCGTGTTCGGATTCTGGCAGCTCGTCATCTATGGCACCCATCATCCCCATCGCGCTGATGATCAGCTGTATTGCCGCGGAAAGGCACAGGACTGATGGAACGGCTGGCGTTGCGTACCAGGCTCAAGCCGGGCTGCGCGGAGATCTACGACAGGGAGCACGCTCAGATCCCCGCCGAGCTCGAAGCGGTCATGCGGGCCAACGGCCTGCACTCCTGGCGGATCTTCCGCGACGGGCTCGACCTGTTCCACGTCGTCGAGGTCGACGACTACGCCGCCCTGCAGGCAGCGCTCCAGGACCACCCGGCCGACCTGGCCTGGCAGCGGCGGATGAACCGGCTGCTCGACGGCGACTTCGACAAGTCGGCCGGCGGCCTGAGCCTGGTCTGGGAGCTGACGTCCGAACGTGGGCAGTGACTGATCGACGTGGGGAGTGACGTCCGAACGTGGGAGTGGCGTGATCGGCTTGGGGAGTGACGTCCGAGCGTGGGGAGTGGCGTGATCGGCGTGGAAAGTGACGTCCGAGGGTGGGGGGCGACGTGATCGAGTTGCCCAGGTACGGCTTTGGGGCCGCGCCGATCGCCGGGCTGTACAGGGCCGTCTCGCCGGAGCAGGCCCGTGCCACTGTCGAGGCCGCGTGGGACAGCGGCGTCCGGCTGTTCGACACCGCGCCGCACTACGGGCTGGGCCTGTCGGAGCGGCGGCTGGGTGCGGCGCTGGCCGGGCGCTCGGGCTACGTCCTGTCCACCAAGGTCGGACGGCTGCTCGTGCCTTCCGCGCGGGGCGGGCGCGACGACGGGGGCGGTTTCGACGTCCCCGCCGACCATGAGCGCGTGTGGGATTTCTCCGCCGCCGGTGTGCGCCGCTCGCTGGAGGAGTCCCTGACACGGCTCGGGCTGCCGGCCGTGGACCTCGCGCTGATCCACGACCCGGACGACCACCTCGACCGGGCGCTCGACGAGACCTACCCGGCCCTGGCCGAGTTGCGCGCGCAGGGCGTGATCAAGGCCGTCGGGGTCGGCATGAACCAGTGGCGGGCGCCGCTGCGTTTCGTCCGCGAGAGCGGGATCGACGTCGTCATGCTGGCCGGTCGCTACACGCTGCTCGACCAGTCGGGGCTGCCGCTGCTCAGGGAGTGCGCGGAGCGCGGGGTCAGGGTGCTGGCGGCGGGCGTGTTCAACAGCGGGTTGCTGGCCACGTCCACGCCGGGGGGCACGTACGACTACGCGCCCGCGCCGGCGGAGGTGCTGGCGCGGGCGGGCCGGATCGCCGAGATCTGCCGAGCTCACGGCGTGGCGCTGCCGCAGGCGGCGATGGCCTTCCCGCTGCGCCACCCGGCGGTCGCCTCGGTCGTGCTGGGCGCTCGCTCGCCCGCCGAGGTACGGGCGAACGCCGCGCTCTGGTCGCGCGAGGTCCCCGCCGACCTGTGGGACGAACTGGCCGCGGAAGGCCTCATCACCAAGGACTGACCGGCTCAGAGTCAGGAGGGGATGAACAGCCAGGACGTCGATTCGCCCGGTTCGTACGGCGAGTCGAGCCGTTTGGCGACCACCCCTGGCAGGCCCTGCTCCCGGGCGGCCTGACGGACCGGGCCCGCGTCGCCCGGCCACGACGGTGCGGTCTGCCAGCGCCCACCGGCCAGGTCCAGTGACTCCAGCGCGGCCCGGCGCGCGCTGAACGGCTCGCCGACCAGCGAGTGCCCGTCGTCGTAGAGCAGGTCGTAGAAGACCAGCAGTTCGGCGCCGCCCAGCGTGACCACCTCGCCGTCCAGGACGGCGGTGCGGCTGCCGAACGACTCGGCCAGCGGGCGCAGCCACGGATGCTCGCGCGCCGCGGTGGTCCGGCCGCCCTCGATCGGGACCAGCAGGCGGCGGCCGCCCCAGGCGAACTCGAAGGCGTAGGCCGCCGCGTCACGCGGGACCCTGACGCGCCTGGCGGGCAGCATCGGGTCCACCGCGGGGAGCGGGTCGCGGGCGGCGGCGTCCATGCGGTGGATCATCCAGTTCTTGCCGTTGGTCTGGAACAGCACGAATCTGCCGGTCGCCCGCTGCCCGTGCAGGACGAACTTCACCTCCCGGTTCGACCACTTCTCGACGTCGAAGGTGCCGGTGTCCCAGACGGTCATGGTGCCGCCGCCGTACTCGCCCTTGGGGATCTCGCCGTGGAAGGTGAGGTACTCCATGGGGTGGTCCTCGGTGTGCACGGCCAGGTGGTTGGTGCCCGGGTCGGCGGGCAGGCCCTTGGGCACCGCCCAGGAGACCAGCACGCCGTCGCGCTCCAGCCGCAGGTCCCAGTGCAGGGAGCGGGCGTGGTGCTCCTGGATGACGAACGCGTTGCCCGCGCCGGGCCGCGGGGGCTCCGGAGGCTCGGGTGGCTCGGGTGGCACGGGCTCGGGGGTACGGCTGGGGTCACGCTTGCGGCGATATCGCTCCAGTTTGTCGGCCACGTCACGGGTTCTACCCAGCCGTACCGGGTCACTCGAGCCCAGGCCCTGTCACGCCGAGGGTCAGAGCCCAAGCCCCGTCGCACTGAGGGGCAGCCGAACCCCGGCCCTGTCGCGCCGGGGGTCAGCGCCCCGGCCCCGTCGCACTGAGGGTCGGTCGAGGCCGACCCTATGACGACACCGAGGGTCAGCCGAGTGCCTGGCGTAGCCACTGCTCCACGCCGGCCACGTGCACCGTCGCCCACGAGCGGGCGACGTCCGGCTGGCGGGCGGCGATGGCCTGGTAGATCGCGGTGTGCTGCTCGCGGGTCTTCTCGCGCGCGCCCTCCTGGGTGAGCCCGCGCCAGATCCGCGCCCGGGTGGTCGGGCCCGACAGGCTCTCGATGAACGAGCACAGCACGCTGTTGCCCGAGCCCTGCGCGATGCGCTGGTGGAAGCGCAGGTCGTTGGCGACCAGTTCCTCGATCGTGGGCTCGTCCGGCAGCGATTCCAGGATCACCCGCAGCTCGTCGATCTCCTCGTCGGTCATCAGCTCGGTGGCCATCGCGGTCGCGGCGGGCTCCAGGATGCGGCGGACCTCGAAGAACTGGATCACCGTGTCGTCGCGGTGCAGGTCGAGCACGAACGACAGCGTGTCGAGCAGCAGCCGCGGCTCCAGGCTGGTGACGTAGGTGCCGTCGCCCTGCCGCACGTCGAGCACGTTGATCAGGGCCAGCGCGCGGACGGCCTCCCGCAGCGAGTTACGCGACAGGCCGAGCCGCTCGGCGAGGTCGGCCTCCTTGGGCAGTCTGTCGCCGGGGGCGAGCTCGCCCGAGAGGATCATCTGCTTGATCTTGTCGATGGCCGCGTCGGTGACCGCCACGCTCTTCTCCCTAGACATCGGATGTCTAGGAGTCTAGAGCCTGGAAGCGCACCGCATCGCCACCGGTGATCCGCCGGATCTTCCCTCGGGATTCCAGCGTACGGAGGTGAGCGGCGGCTTCGCCGGCGGCCATGCCACGCAGCATGGTCGGTAAGTCATCCCATGGCCGGTTCCAGGTCATCATCGCGGCGACCTCCCATATGGTCAGCGGTTCTACGCGCTCGGCCATCTGGTCGCCGAGCCGTCCGAGTTTCTTCTCGTGATGGTCTCGGATCTCGGCGGCCCGTGCGGCAACATCCGGAAATATCCATTCATGGGCGGGCAGGGCGTCGAGCGGGCCCAGCTCGGCGACCCGTTCCAGCGACTCCAGGAAATCGGCCAACGGGTCGACGTCGTCGCGGTCGTACGGATAGATCCCGACATGCGGGGTGATGTCGGGCAGGACGTGGTCACCGGTGAACAGGCGGTCGGCGTCCTCCAGGTGCAGGCAGATGTGGCCGGGCGTGTGCCCGGGGGTGTGCACGGCACGCAGCTTGCGGCGCGGCAACTCGACCAGGTCGCCGTCACGCAGCTCGCGGTCGGGCAGCGCGGGCGGGGCCGGCCGGCCCGGCATCACCTGCGCCACCTCGGACGGATCGGCGCCCGCCCGCCTGAGCATCTGGGCCTGGAAGTCGTCGTGCTCGCCGTCGGCCATCCCGTGCATGAACCTGACCAGCGCCGCGTCCGCCTCGTGCATGGCGATCCAGGCCCCGGACGCCTCGCGCACCCGTCCGGCCAGACCGGCGTGATCGGGATGGAAATGGGTGACCACCACCCCGATGACCGACGCGACGTCGATCCCGAGCGTGGCGAGCCCGCCGCTCAGCGCCGTCCAGGCGTCCGGGTGGTTCCAGCCGGCGTCGATGAGGAGCGGGCCCTTGGGCGAATCCACGGCGTAGACGAGCGTGTAGCCGAGCGGATTGCCGGGAATCGGCACCGGCACGCTCCACACGCCGCCGCCGAGCTCCTGCGGCCGCTGCTGCGCGTACGGCGTGCGCCGTGACTTGGTCATCGCGGATCCCCCGATGGTGATGGACGCCGGTCAGCCGACGCGTTCGAGAATGGTGGCGGTGGCCAGCGCGCCGCCGGCGCACATGGTGACCAGCGCGGTGGCCGAATCGGCGCGTTCGAGCTCGTGCAGGGCGGTGGTGATCAGCCGGGCTCCCGTCGCGCCGACCGGGTGGCCGAGCGCGATGGCGCCGCCGTTGACGTTGACGCGGTCGAAGTCCGGATCGTGCACGCTCGCCCACGACAGCACCACCGACGCGAACGCCTCGTTCACCTCGAACCTGTCGATGTCGGCCATCGTCATCCCGGCGTTGGCCAGCACCTTCGCCGTCGCGTCGACCGGGCCGTCGAGGTGGTAGTACGGCTCCGCGCCGACCAGCGCCTGCGCCAGGATCCTGGCCCGGGGACGCAGCCCGTGCCGTGCGGCCGCCTCCTCGCTCATGACCAGCACGGCCGCGGCGCCGTCGGAGATCTGCGAGGAGGTGCCCGCGGTGTGCAGGCAGCCGTCGGCCACCGGTCTGAGCCCGGCCAGGCCGTCGGTGGTGGTCTCGCGTAAGCCCTGGTCGCGGCGGACCTCGCCGATGGGGACGATCTCGCGTTCGTAGCGGCCGTCCGCCCACGCCTTGGCGGCGAGCCGCTGCGAGCGCGCGCCGAACCAATCGAGCCGCTCGCGTGTCAGCCCGCGCCGGCGCGCGATGCGCTCGGCGGCGGTGAACTGGTCGGGCAGGTCGATGCGCCAGTCGTCGGGACGCGGCCTGGCGGGCAACACGTTGCTGCCCAGCGGCGCCCGGCTCATCACCTCGACCCCGCACCCGACGCCGACCTCGATCACCCCGGCCCTGATCATGGCCGCGGCCAGGTGCACCGCCTGCTGCGACGAGCCGCACTGGGCGTCGATCGTGGTGACCCCGGTCTGGTACGGCAGCCCCGCATACAGCCAGGAGTGCCGCCCGACGTGCCCGCCCTGCTCACCGGCCTGGGTGACGCACCCGGCGAACACCTGCTCGACGGCGGACGGGTCGAGCCCGGAACGGTCGACCAGCCCGTTCAGCGCGGCGGCCAGCACCTGCTGTGGCTTGAGCTCGGCCAGCCACCCGTTCCGCTTCCCGATGGGGGTGCGAACGGCTCCGACGATCACCGGTGTGCCCACAGTCGCCTCCAGAATCATGCTCTGGTCGTGACTGTAACGCGTTCTACTTTGCTGCGGAAGCCTCCGTTTCCGCAGGCAGCCTCTCCGGCAGCCCGAACGCCGCGAAGAGGCGCAGGTCGAGGAACTGGGAGACGTGGCTGACCTTGGCGCCGGTCAGTTCGAGCACCTGCAGCGAGAACGCGCGATAACCGGTCTCGTCCCGGAAATAGACGGCGAACGCCGGCTGGCCGTTGGCCTGGATCGGCACATACTTGAGATCGCCGGGCCCGGCGGCCGGGCACTTGAACGTGGCGAGCGCGACGATCGCGTCAGGGCCCTGGTACCAGCCGTCGAAGGGCGGCATCTCCCAGACCGCGTCCTTGGTGAACAGGTCGGCCAGCGCGGCCACGTCGTAGCTCTCGAACGCGGCCGCGTAGCGGTCGATCTGCTCGCGCTGCTCCTGCGACAGCGGCTCGACCGGGTCGTCGATGCTCGGCGACACCTCGTTGAGCTGGGCACGGGCCCGCTGCAGGCTGCTGTTGACCGCCGCGGTGGAGGTCTCGAGCGCCTGCGCGACCTCGGCGGCGCGCCACTTGAGCACATCGCGCAGGATCAGCACCGCGCGCTGCTTGGGCGGCAGATGCTGCAGCGCCGCGATCAGTGCCAGCCTGATGCTCTCGCGGGTGGTCACGATGGCGGCCGGGTCGTCGCCCGCCGCGCCCGCCATCGTGTCGCTCACCGGTTCGAGCCAGGGCACCTCGCCCCGCTCGACCAGCGGCGCGGTGGGCTCGCTGGCCGGCGCGCCGAGCCCGGTGGGCAGCGGGCGCCTGCTCCGGTTGTCGAGCGCGGTCAGGCACACCGTGGTGGCGATGCGGTACATCCAGGTACGAAGCGAAGAGCGGCCCTCGAACCCGTCGTAGGCCCGCCAGGCACGCAGATAGGTCTCCTGCACGAGGTCTTCGGCGTCGTGCACCGACCCCAGCATGCGGTAGCAGTGCGCGAACAACTCCCGCCGCATCGGGTCAGCCTGCCGGAGGAAGTCCTCGTTGGACGGCTTGTCGGTCATCCCCCCTGTATATCCGCGGCCACCGACAGAAACCGACGAGTTTCGGGTCCGCCGTGGGTCTACATGCGGAACACCCCATCGGCGCCGGCGGTCCGCGCGCCGAACGGGGTGCGCCCGGTTCCGGTGGTGGGCCAGGCCGGCCCCGCGGGGGCGGGCCGCCCGGCCCACCACGGGCCACGGGCCGCTCCTCAACCAGGAGGCGGCCCGGCCAAGAGGCGGCCCCGGCGGTGCGTCAGTGGGGGACGGTGAGGACGATCTTGCCGGTCGTCCGGTTGGTCTCGCCGAGTTCGTGTGCCTTCGCCGCGTCCTCCAGCGGCAGCACCGCCGCGACCTCCGCGCGCAGCCGCCCCGCCGCCACCAGCGCGGCCAGGGCGCGCAGCGCCGCGTGGTCCGGCTCCACCAGCATGGTCTCCGACCGGACGCCCAGCTCGGCGGCCGCCTCGGGCAGCGCACGGTCGAGGGCGGAGAGGGTGAGCGAGACGATCGTCCCGCCGGGCCGCAGCGTGGCCAGCGACCGGATCCCGTAGTCGCCGCCGATGGTCTCCAGCACCACGTCCACGTCGCGCACGACCTCGGCGAAGTCGGTGTCGCGATAGTCGATGAGCTCGTCGGCGCCGAGGCCGCGCACGAAGTCGTGCTTGGCCGCGCTGGCCGTGCCGATCACGTACGCGCCCCTGGCCTTGGCGATCTGCACCGCGAAGTGGCCGACCCCGCCGGCCGCCGCGTGCACGAGCACCCGCTGCCCGGAGCGGAGCCCGGCCGTGTCGACCAGGGCCTGCCAGGCGGTCAGGGCGGCGAGCGGGATCGCGGCCGCCTGGACGAAGTCGATGTTCTCCGGCTTTTTCGCGAAATGCCGGGCGGGTGCGGTGACGTACTCGGCGAAAGCGCCGTGCCCCTGCGGATAACGCAGCATGCCGAACACCTCGTCGCCCGGCTTGTGGATGGTCGTGCCGATGCCGACGGACTCGACCACCCCCGCCACGTCCCAGCCGAGCACGAACGGCGGATCCTCGCCCAGCAGGCCGCCGGTGGCCCGGCTCTTCCAGTCGGTGGGGTTGAGCCCGGCCGCCGCCACCCTGACCAGGACCTCGGTCGGCCCGGGCGTCGGCTTGCCGACCTCAACCAGCTTCAGCACCTCGGGCCCGCCCAGGGAGTCTTGACTGATCGCACGCATCTTCATGCCGACCAGCGTGCCCGGGTTCGGCAGGAGCCGCGAGTGGCCGGGCGGCCATTCACCGAAAGAACCCGGCCGCCGGAATCAGAGATCGTGGAACAGCCGGTCGGAGGCGATCTCGATGCGGCGCTGGATCTGGTCGTAGGTGCGCCGGCCGCGCAACATCTCCAGCAGCTCGTGCACCCACACGCTGGACAGCGACCCGGCCAGGGCCAGCTGCTCCTCGTTGGCCTGCTCGTACGTCAGCCCGTCGGCGGCGACGCGGAGCAGCAGCCCGGTCATGCGGTCGCCGAACGGGGTGTCGACCTCGGCCATGATCAGCGACCGGATCAGCGCGTCGGCCAGCTCCGGCTCGCGCATGAGACCCCGGGTGGCCCGCATCAGGACGTCGACGGCCCGCCCTGCCGGGGTGGCGGCACTCGGCGGACGGCGTTCGATGCTGCTCTCCAGCAGGTCGATCTCCTCGCCGACCACCGCGACGACCAGGTCCATCTTGGACGGGAAGTAGCGGTAGAGCGTGCCGAGCGCGACGCCGGCGCGCTCGGCGACCGTGCGCATCTGCATGGCCTCGACACCGCCCCTGGAGGCCAGCGCGGCGGCGGCCTGGACGATGCGCTTGCGGCGTTGGTGCTGGCTGCGCGTACGGACGCTGTGCCCTCCTGGGGTCGAGGGATGGCTCTCCATGGTCGCCTCGGTGTCTGTGGACGGCGCGGCCAATGACGCGTGCGGGGTACGCATGAGAACACGTTATCTGATTTCTCGATAACGCGGCTTGTTACTCACCGGTCACAAACAGCCTGTATACGCGCATGTCCGTGGCGCTACGGTGGTAAATCCCTACTTGTCGGTATGAATTGCCACTAGACAGAGATTAGAATCTGTTCTAGTTTGCGGTTCGGCTGACCGAGCGCTCGCTTGATGGAGGCGCGCAGATGACGGCGGACACGCTTGCGGCCCTGCTCATGGCCAGGGGCGAGGACGATCGTCCCGGACTTCGGTTCGAGGACAGGGTGTGGACGTGGCGGGAGCACGTTGCCGCGTGCCGTGCCGCAGGCGCCTGGCTGAGCGGGCGCGGCCCCGGGCTGCATGTGGGGGTGCTCAGCGAGAACGTCCCCGAACTGGTCTTCCTGATCGGCGGGGCGGCGCTGGCCGGGCACGTGGTGGTGGCGCTGAACCCGACCAGGTCGGCCGACGAGCTGGTCCGCGACGCGCGCGCCACCGACGTCGATCTGCTCCTGTGGGACGAGCCGCACGCCGACCTCGCCGGCCCGGTCGCGCGGGCCCTGGGCGTGGACTGCCTGCCGCTGACCGATCCGGCCGCGAACGGACCCGAGTCGGCCTCCACCGGACCCGATCCGGCTGCGGGCGGCCCCACTCCAGGGGAGGCCACCGCGGCCGAGCTGGTGATGCTGATCTTCACCTCGGGCACGTCCGGCCGCCCCCGCGCGGTCCGCGTCACCCAGCGCAAGCTCGCACTCCCCGGCGTGAGCCTCGCCGCCCTGCTCACCCCCGACGACGTCGTGTACTGCTCGATGCCGCTGTTCCACTCCGGCGCGCTCATGGCCGCCTACGCCCCCGCCGTGGCCTCGGGGGCCGCTGGTCCTACGCCGCCGCTTCTCGGCCTCCGGGCTGCTGCCCGATATCAGACGCCATGGCTGCACGTACCTGCACTACGTGGGCAAGGCGCTGTCGTACGTGCTGGCCACCCCCGAGCGGCAGGACGACGCGGCCAACCCGCTCAAGATCGCCTTCGGCAACGAGGGCAGCGCGATCGCGACCAGGCGGTTCGGCGAGCGGTTCGGCTGCTACGTGATCGACGCGTTCGGCTCCACGGAGACCGCGATCGCGATCACCCCCGACCCCTCGGGCCCGCCCGGCTGCCTCGGCAGGCTGCCCGACGGCGTCGAGATCCGCGACCCGTTCACCGGCGGACGCTGCCCGCCCGCCAGGCTCTCCGGCGGCCGGCTGCTGAACCCGGACGAAGCGGTCGGCGAGCTGGTGAACACCGCCGGGCTGGGCCTGTTCGACGGCTACTACCGGGACCCGGAGGCGGACGCCGAACGGATCAGGGACGGCGCGTTCTGGTCGGGCGACCTGGCCTACGCCGACGCCGACGGCTACGTGTACTTCGCCGGACGCGGCACAGAACGCCTCAGGGTGGACGGCGAGAACCTGGCCGTGGCCCCGATCGAGACCGCGTTACGCGACTACCCGGGCGTGATCGAGGCGGCCGTCTACCCGGTGCCCGACGCGGCGGCCGGCGACCAGGTCATGGCGGCCCTGGTGCTGGACAGGCCGTTCCGCCCGGCCGACTTCGCCGCCTTCCTGGCCGGACGCCGGGACCTCGGCCCCAAGTCCATACCCCGCTATATCCGCCTTTCCGGGGAACTACCGCAGACCCCGTCGAACAAGGTGATCAAGCGGATCCTGGCCCGGGAGTGCTGGCGGACCGAGGACCCGGTCTGGTGGCGTACCGGACGGGAGTACCGGCCGCTGACCGCCGAGGACGTCAAGGCCATCGAGGACGAGTTCGCCCAGCACGGCAGGCACCATCTCCTGGAGGTTTGATGGATTTCAAGCTCGAAGAGACCCAGCTGGACCTGAAGAACCTGGCCGCCGAGATCCTCGCCAAGGACGAGGCCAGGCTGGAGGAGGCAGGCCTGCTGAGCGTGTGCGTCCCGGAGGAGGCGGGCGGCGCGGGGCTCGGACCGGTGGAGATGGCCGTGGTGTTGTGCGAGGTGGGCCGGCGGGCGGCGGCGGTGCCCGCGCTGCCGGTGCTGGCCGGCACGCTGGCGCTGGCCAGGCTCGGCAGCGCGGAACAACAGCGCCGGGCCGGCCGCCCCGCGGTCGCGCTGCGCGAACCCGGCCGCGCGCTCGCCGACCCGCCGCTGACCTCCGCCAGGCAGGGCGAGGACGGCGGCTGGCTGCTGCACGGGCGCAAGACCGACGTGCTGCTGCCGGGACCCGAACTCGGCCCCGCCCTGGTGACCGCCGACGCCGGCCTGTTCCTCGTCACCTCGCCGGACGCGCCGGGGACATCTGTGAGCAGCGCGTTCACCGCGACCGGCGAGCCCGCGGTCACTCTCGTGCTCGACGGCGCGCCCGCCGAGCGGGTGGCCGGGCCCGAGTCGGTGGCCGACGTGCGGCGGTGCTTCACCGCGGCGGTGGCCGCGCAGGCGAGCGGCGTGCTGGCCGGGGCGCTGGAGCTGACCACCGGCTACATCCGCACCAGGCGGCAGTTCGACCGGGCGCTGGCCGAGTTCCAGGCGGTCACGATGCAGATCGCCGACGTCTACATCGCCGGCCGCGCGCTCGACGTGGCCATGTGGTCGGCCGCCTGGCGGCTGGGGGAGGGGCTGCCGGCCGAGGAGGACCTGGCCGTGGCCGCCTTCCACGTCAGCGAGGCGTTCCGGGCGCTGTACACCTGCCAGCACCTGCACGGCGGGCTCGGACTCGACGTCACCTACCCGCTGCACCGCTACTTCGCGCAAGCCAAGCACCTGTCGCACCTGCTCGGCGGCGCGGACGCCCAGCTCGACCTGATCGGAGCGCTCGCCTGATGCTCATCGACCTGACCTCCGGCCAACGCAGGCTCCGGGACGAGCTGCGCGAATACTTCCAGAACTGTCTCACCGAGGACGACCGCGCCAAGATCGCCGACGACCCGTTCGGCAAGGCGTACATGGACCACTGCCGGCGGCTCGGCCGCGACGGCAAGCTGGGCCTCGGCTGGCCGAAGGAGTACGGCGGCGGCGGGTACGGGCCGCTCGAACAGCAGATCTTCGCCAACGAGATCGCCCGCGCCGGGGTGCCCTACCCGATCATCACCGTGCAGACGGTCGGCCCCACGCTCATGCAGTACGGCACGCAGGCCCAGAAGGAGGAGTTCCTGCCGCGCATCCTGGCCGGCGAATGCCACTTCGCGATCGGCTACAGCGAGCCGGAGGCGGGCACCGACCTGGCCTCGCTCAGGACCACCGCGGTGCTGGACGGCGACCACTACGTCGTCAACGGCCAGAAGATCTTCACCAGCGGCGCGCACTACGCCCAGTACATCTGGCTCGCCACCCGGACGAACCCGGCGGCCAAGAAGCACAAGGGCATCACCATGATGATCGCCTCCACCGCCGACCCCGGCTTCTCCTGGACGCCGATCGTCACCATGGACGGCCGACACCACACCAACGCCACCTACTACAGCGACGTCCGGGTGCCCGCGGACATGGTGGTGGGCGAGGTGGACAAGGGCTGGGACCTGATCGTGAACCAGCTCAACCACGAACGCGTCACGCTCGGCCCGGCCGGCAACCTGGGCCAGACCTACGACCGCTTCCTGGCCTGGGCGCGGCGCACCGGGCTGGTCGACCAGCCGGATGTGCGGCGGGCGCTGGGCCGGGTACGCCTCGCCTTCCGCACGAACGAGCTGCTGAACTGGCAGGTCGCGGCCAACATGGACCTCGGCTGGCTGGGCGCGCCCGACGCCTCGGCCACCAAGATCTACGGCTCGGAGCGCATGCAGGAGATCGGCCGGGTGGTCTGCGACGTCCTGGCCAGGTACGGCGACCCGTCCGATCCTGAGACGGCCGAGCTCATGGCGCGCATGGATCACGGGATCAAGGGCGCGGTGGTGCTGACGTTCGGCGGCGGCGTCAACGAGGTGCAGCGGGAGCTGATCGCCATGCTCGGCCTGAGCCTGCCGAGGCCGCCCCGATGAGCCCGGAAGACGTGAGCCCGAAAGACGTGAACAGGGAACTGCGCGAACTGCACGAGTTGGCCGCCAAGCAGACGGCGCTGGGCGAGATCCGCGGCGCCCCGGCCGCCGACCCGGTCAACGCGCCGATGATCAGGCACTGGCTGGCCGCCATGGGCGACGAGAACCCGATCTACCTGGACCGGGGCCTCGCCCCGCCGGCCATGGCCCAGGTGTGGACCATGCAGGGCCCGCAGGACCGCCAGAAGGACGCCTCCCCGGTGGACGACCTGCTGACCGCGCTGAACGCGGCCGGCTACACCGGCGTGGTGGCCACCAACTGCGAGCAGACCTACCACCGCTACGCGCGGATCGGCGAGGTGCTGACCCCGGCCACCAGGTTCACCTCGCTGGCCGGGCCCAAGAAGACCGCGCTCGGCGAGGGCTACTTCGCCACCTGGACGGTCACCTGGTACGCCGACGGCGAAGAGCCGGTCGCCGAGATGATGTTCCGGGTGCTCAAGTTCCGGCCGCGCGAGAAGCGCCGGCCCTATCCGCTGAAACCGGCGGTGAACCAGGACACCGCGTTCTTCTGGGACGGCGTCGAGCGGGGCGAGCTGCGCATCCAGAGCTGCGCGGACTGCGGGGCGCTGCGCCATCCGCCCGGCCCGATGTGCCCGGACTGCCGCTCCGCCGCGCGCAGCCACGTCGTGGCGTCGGGCGACGGGGTCCTCTACAGCTACGTCGTACACCACCATCCCCCGGTCCCGGGACGTGAGACGCCTTTTGTGGTGGCCGTGGTGGAGCTGCCGGAAGGCGTGCGAATAGTGGGCAACGTCGTGGACTGTCCGCCGGAAGAGGTGGGTATCGGTATGTCATTGCGCGTGACCTATCGCTCCATGGACGATGACGTCATCCTGCCCATGTGGGCACCGCGGGAGTCGTGATGCGAACGCTGACACAGGACCAGGTCGAGTCAGGCGCGGTGCTGCCGGAGCTGGTCATCGACCTGACTCCCACCGTGGTCGTGTCCACCGCGCTGGCCACCATGGACTTCACCCCGGTGCACCACGACGTCGACAAGGCCCGTGCCCAGGGCTCGAAGGACATCTTCCTCAACATCCTCACCACGATGGGCCTGGTCGAGCGCTACGTCACCGACTGGGCGGGCCCCGAGGCGGTCATCCGGCGCATCAACGTCAAGCTCGGCGTGCCCGGATACGCGGGCGACCGGCTCAGCTTCAACGGCACGGTCGTGCGGCGCGAGGACGACGAGTTCACCGTGGAGGTGCGCGGCAAGGTGAGCCTCGGCGACCACGCCACCGCCACGGTCACCGTCGCGCTGCCCTCTCGGCACTGAATCCCTCTTTCAGTTTCTTCACGGGTCATAAGGAGTCGTCGTGCTGGGATCTCGTGCGGCCATCGCCGGAATCGGCGCCACCGAGTTCAGCAAGGAGTCGGGGCGCTCGGAGTTGCGGCTGGCCGCCGAGGCGGTGCTGGCCGCGCTCGACGACGCCGGCCTCACGCCGGGCGAGGTGGACGGCCTGGTCACCTACAGCCAGGACGCCAACCAGGAGATCGCCGTGGCCAGGGAGATCGGCGCGGGCGACCTGACGTTCTTCTCGCGGGTCGAGTACGGCGGCGGCGCGGCCTGCGGCACGGTGGCGCACGCCGCCATGGCCGTGGCCACCGGGATGGCCGGCACGGTCGTCTGCTACCGGGCCTTCAACGAGCGCTCGGGCCGCAGGTTCGGCCAGCCCAACGCCGGGCTCACCGGCCAGCCCTCCTCGCAGGGGCTGGAGATGAGCTGGCACGTGCCGTTCGGGCTGATGACGCCGGCCGCCTGGGTGGCCATGTTCGCCCGCAGGTACATGCACGCCTACGGGGCCACCTCCGCGGACTTCGGCCGGGTGGCGGTGGCCATGCGCAGGCACGCCGCGACCAACCCGGCCGCCTGGTTCCACGGGCGGCCGATCACGCTGGCCGAGCACCAGGCGTCGCGGTGGATCGTGGAGCCGCTGCACCTGCTCGACTGCTGCCAGGAGAGCGACGGCGCGGTGGCCCTGGTGGTGACGTCCGTGGAACGGGCCCGCGACCTGCGCAGGACCCCCGCCGTGATCGCGGCGGCGGCGCAGGGCTCCGGCACCGGGCAGATGATGATGACCAGCTACTACCGGGACGACATGACCGGCCTGCCGGAGATGTCGGTGGTGGGCGACCGGCTGTGGGACATGTCGGGCCTCCGCCCGGCCGACATCCAGACGGCCATCCTGTACGACCACTTCACCCCGTTCGTCCTGGCCCAGCTCGAAGAGCTCGGCTTCTGCGGCCGCGGCGAGGCCCCCGACTTCCTCAAGGACGGCGGCATCGAGCTGGGCGGCCGGCTCCCGGTCAACCCGCACGGCGGGCAGCTCGGCGAGGCCTACATCCACGGCATGAACGGCATCGCGGAGGCGGTGCGCCAGGTCAGGGGCACGTCGGTGAACCAGGTGCCGGGGGCGCGGAACGTGCTGGTGACGGCCGGGACCGGGGTGCCGACCAGCGGGCTCATCCTGTCGGCGGGTTGACCGTCGATCACCCAGGGTAGTCAAGCCTGTATGGGTGGATATTTGGGGATCTTGCAGCCCGAATTGAAGATCGACTGGACCAAGATGCCCACCTACAACACGATCATGGCGGTGGCCGCGGGCGTGGGGCTGCTGCTCGTGGTCTCGTTCGGGCGGCGGGTGCTGCGCGGCGACTCGCTGGAGCACGTGGACGGCTGGGCCCTGGCGTTCGCCGTGGTCGGCGCCATCCTCACCGTCACCGGGCTGCACATGACCCTGACCTGGCCGCTGGCCGGGCAGGGGTTCCCCTTCGACAACATCATCTTCGGCGAGCCGTCGCTGGCGTTCGGCGTGCTGTTGCTGGCCGCCGCCTTCTACCTGTGGAAACGCTGGGGACACGGCAACGGCAACGGGTTCACCGACCATCGCAAGGCGGTGGCCAGGGTGGCCGGTCCCGTATCGCTGTTCGTGCTGGGCATGGGGCTGGCCTGCTTCGGCATCGCGGCGGCGGGCTGGACGTACACGCTGTTCGCGGCACCGCCCCAGGAGCCCATCTCGGGCGCCTTCGCCGATCTGCCGCTGCTCGAAGCGTCGTTCATCTCCGGGCTGTACGTGCTGGTCGGGATCGGGGCGGTGCTGTTCCCCTTCGCGTTGCGGGCCAGGGGCGGCCCGCTCGCGAACGTCATCGGCGGCTGCTGGGGGCTGGCCGGGGTGGCGTTCCTGCTGTTCGGGGCGTTGAACTACTTCACGCACATCGGGCTGATCGTCAACACCATGTGAGTCACGGCCTGATCATCGGGACCGAGAAGAACACGATCATGGCGATGGCGACGCAGATCAGGAAGCCGACCGCCTCCCAGGCCCAGTCGTGGTGCCGGTCCCTGCGCGGCCGTCGCACCGGGCGTCGTGCGGGCCGCCGCACTGGGCGTCCCTTCCTGGCCTGGTTGCCCCGGCGTACCTGGGTGGCCTTGCGTGGCGGGGCATCCGTCCCGCGCGTGACCGGCGGGCGGGTGACGGCCGCCGCTGCCGGGCGGTCGTCCAGGCCGGTCGCGGGCTCCGCGAACTCGGCAGGCTCCGCGAGCTCAGGAATGGGCGCGGCAGGCGGGACGGGCGTCTCCACGGCGGGCGCGGGCATCAGGTACACCGGCTCGGCCGCCCGGGTGCGCGGCGTGAACAACGGCGCGGCCTCCCGATGGCCGCTCTCCCGGTGGCCGGTCTCCCGGTTGCCGGTCTCCCGGTTGCCGGTCTCCCGGTGCGCGATGTCCGGATGGCCGGTCTCCCGGTCGGCGGATCCCGGCCGGGCGGGGCCCCTGTGCACCAGCACGTCGCCCACCGCGGGCAACACCTGCGTCGGCGGCCCGCCGTCGTCCGGCGGACCGGCCGCCGGGGTGGCCGGCGGGGCGTCCAGCAGGTCGGCGGGGACCGGGGCGGACAGGAAGAACGGCTGCTCGCCAGGCGGCGGCGCGCTGATGAACGGCCGCCCGGGCGACCGCGGCCGCCGCGGCTCCATGAACTGCCGGACGCTGTCCACCGCGTCGTCGCGGCCGGGCCGCGCGGAGTCCAGCGCGCCCAGCGGGTCGCGCAGCCTCGGCATCGGCGCGGTCGTCGCCTCGTGGTCGGCGACGCTGCCCGGCGCACGCGGCGTCAGCAGCTCGGTCGGGAACAGCCCGGTGCTCGTCGCCGGGTCGCGCTCGCCCAGCGGCTGCGGCCACATCGGCGGGCTGGGCCAGCGCGGCTTGACGAACAGCGGCGCGGGTGTGGCCGCCTGGGAGCCGGCGACGTGGATGCGCAGCGTGGCGGGCGGCTCGGGCCAGGGCAGCCGGCCGAGCACGTCACGCAGCGGAGAGACCATGAGCGCGCCGTAGACGTCCGCGACGGGCTTGGACACCCGCCCGCCCGTGGACGCCAGCGCGAGCTCCAGCGCCTGTCTGTAGCGGTGCCGCGCGCCGAGCACCAGCTCCTCGGCGGTGTCGGTGGCGACGTCGAGCACCCAGGCCAGCTCGGCCAGGCCGAGCCCGCACACCTCGCCGAGCACCAGCACCTCGCGCTGGCTCGGCCGCAGCTCCCTGAGCGTGCGTTCGACGAGCGCGGAGGCCGGGTCGACGAGCGGGTCGACGACGGGCGGGGCGTAGACGATGTCACGCCGGTGGATCTCGCGGCGCGCGTAGGCGTAGAGAGCCGAGCGCGGCGGACCGCCTGCGGGCCCGTCGGTGGGCGCGGCGGAGATGACGGACGCGACGGCGTCCGCCGCCGAGCCCTGGTCACCGAGCTGGTCGGCGCAGTACGCGAACAGCCCGGCGGCATGGCGGTCGAAAAGCTCTGCGATCAGTTCGGCACGCGGGCGCTGACCGGTGAGCGGCTGGGACACGGGGCCGGTTCCTCTTGCTGAAAGTGCGGACGCTTGAGGGGTGAGGGGACGGCGTCGGAGATGGTGAACGTCATCATGCCAAGTCACCCGTGCCCGGCGCACTAGGAGATCGGGATTTCCTCCGATATCGCTGGTCAGTGAACCGGTTAAGCCGGGGGCGGAGGGGACAGAGGGGCACGGATCGCAATAGTCTGGGGTCTCGATAGATCATGCGGCGGTCGTGGCAGGGGGGCTGCGGCCCTGCCAGGAAGCGAGAGGTCGCGCGTGATCACATTTGACGCTGTCACCAAACGCTACCCAGATGGCACGGTCGCGGTGGACAACCTCTCCCTGGAGGCGCCCACCGGCGAGATCACCGTGTTCGTCGGCCCCTCGGGCTGCGGGAAGACGACGTCCCTGCGGATGATCAACAGGATGATCGACGCGTCGGACGGGCAGATCCTGCTCGACGGGACTCCGGTGCGCTCCATCGACCCGCCGACGCTGCGGCGCGGCATCGGGTACGTCATCCAGCAGGCCGGGCTCTTCCCGCACCGGAAGATCGTCGACAACGTCGCCACCGTGCCGTACCTGCTCGGCTGGGACAAGAGGAAGGCCCGCGCCAGGGCCATGGAGCTGATCGAGCGCGTCGGGCTCGACCCGGCGCTCGCCCAGCGTTACCCGTTCCAGCTGTCGGGCGGGCAGCAGCAGCGCGTCGGCGTGGCCAGGGCGCTGGCCGCCGACCCGCCGGTGCTGCTCATGGACGAGCCGTTCAGCGCGGTCGACCCGGTCGTGCGCACGAACCTGCAGGACGAGCTGCTCAGGCTGCAGTCCGAGCTGAACAAGACGATCGTCTTCGTCACCCACGACATCGACGAGGCGATCAAGCTCGGCGACCGGGTGGCGGTGCTGCGGGTCGGCGGCGTGCTGGCGCAGCTGGCCGACCCCAAGACGCTGCTGTCCGACCCGGCCGACGACTTCGTGCGCGAGTTCCTCGGCCACGACCGGGGCATCCGCCGCCTGCAGTTCGTCTCCACCGAGCAGCTACGCCTGCGCACCGACCTGACGGTGCGCGAGGCCGTCACCACTGACGAGCCGTGGCTGCTCGTCGTCGACGGCGACGACCGCCCGACCGGCTGGATCTCCAGGGACGACCCGGACCGGCTGGAGCCCTACGGCACCTACGTGCACGGGCGCGACTCGATGCGCTCGGCGCTCGACGCGGCGCTGCTGTCGCCGTCCGGCTGCTCGGTGGCCGTGGACGGCGACGGCCGGGTCGTCGGCGTGGCCACCAGGGAGGCGCTCGACGACGCGCTGTCGGAGGCCGCCGATGGATGACCAGCAGCCGCTGTTCAAATGGTCCTGGCTGACCGAGAACTGGGACAACGACAGCCCGACCAGCATCGTGACCCTGTTGCAGGCGCACGTGCTGATGGCCGGGGTGCCGATCGTGCTCGGCCTGCTGATCGCCGTGCCGCTGGGGCTGGTGTGCGTGCGCTGGCGCTGGCTGTACCAGCCGGTGTCCGGGCTGATGAACGCGGTGTACGCGCTGCCGTCGCTGCCGCTGTTCATGTTGCTGCTGGGCGTCACCGGGCGTCCCCAGCCGGCCACGGTGATCATCCCGCTGACGTTCTACGCGGTGGCCGTGCTGATGCCGGCCGTGGTCGACGGCCTGGGCTCGGTGCCCGAGCACGTCAGGCAGGCGGCCACGGCCATGGGGTTCACCCACATGCGCCGGCTGATCAGGGTGGACCTGCCGATCGCCGTCCCGGTCGTGCTGGCCGGGCTGCGCGTGGTGGCGGTCTCCAGCATCAGCCTGGTGAGCGTGGGCGCGCTGATCGGGCAGGGCGGGCTGGGCAACTTCTTCACCGACGCCTTCCAGCGCGACTTCTACACGCCGGCGATCGCCGGGATCGTGCTCATCGTGCTGCTCGCGCTGGTCGCCGACGGGATCATCGTCGCCGCGCAGCGGCTGCTCACGCCGTGGGTGCGGGCGAGGAGGGGCACGTGAACTGGCTGATCGACTTCTTCGGCGACCCGGAGAACTGGTCGGGGCCCGACGGCATCCCGATCCGGCTGCTGGAGCACCTGGGCTTCTCGGCGATGGCGCTGGCCCTGGCCGCGGTGATCGCTGTCCCGCTGGGCCTGCTGATCGGGCACACCGGGCGGGGCGGCCTGGTGGTCGTGGTGGCCGCGAACCTGGCCCGCGCGCTGCCCACGCTGGGCCTGCTGGTGCTGCTCGTGCTGATGCTCGGCACCGCGTCGCTGTGGCCGGTGCTGATCCCGCTGGTGGCGCTGTCGGTGCCGCCGATCCTGGTCAACACGTTCGAGGGGGTCAGGGGCGTCGATCCCGAGCTGCGTGACGCGGCGTACGGGATGGGGCTGCGCGGGCGGCAGGTGCTGCTCCAGGTGCTGGTGCCGGTGGCGCTGCCGTTGATCATGCTGGGGATGCGGCTGGCGGCCGTGCAGATCGTGGCCACCGCCGCGGTCGCGTCGTACGTCGGTCTGGGGGGTCTGGGCAGATTCATCATCGATGGTCTGGCCACTCAGGATTACTCACAGGTCGTCGGCGGTTCAGTGCTGATTGTGGGTTTCGCGCTGGCCGCACAGGCCGTGTTCACGATTGCTCAGAGGGTCACCGCGTCCCCGGGGGTGAGGCAGCGCGTACGAGTCGGTTAATGTCTGCAATACCTCCCGCTTAGAAGGGTTTTCTTCGATGAGACGCATTTTCGGCACGGCGGCCGCCATCACGTCGGTCCTGCTCGCCCTGACCGCATGCGGCGGCGGGGGCGGCAATCCGCTGACCACCACCAGCGCCACCCAGGGCGCGACCGGCTCGCCCGGATCGGGCACGGTGGTCGTGGGCTCGGCCAACTTCCCCGAGAACGTGCTGCTGGCCTCCATCTACGCCCAGGCGCTGAAGGCCAAGGGCGTGCAGGTGGAGGAGAAGCCGAACATCGGCAGCCGTGAAGTCCTCTACGACCAGATCAAGAGCGGCGGGCTCAGCGTGCTGCCCGAGTACAACGGCGCGCTGCTGGCCTACGTCGACAAGCAGACCAAGGCGGCCTCCACCGAGGACGTCAACGCCGAGCTGAAGAGCAAGCTCCCGGCCGAGCTGCAGATCCTCGACTCCTCCAAGGCCGAGGACAACGACTCGCTCACGGTCACCAAGGAGACGGCGGCCAAGTACAGCCTGACCACCATCGAGGACCTGGCCAAGGTGTCGAAGGACCTCGTGGTCGGCGGCCCGCCGGAGTTCCAGCAGCGCCGCGAGCAGCAGTTCAAGGACGTGTACGGCCTGGAGTTCAAGGAGTGGAAGAAGACCGGCGACACCACGGCCGACGCCATCAAGGACGGCACGGTGCAGGTCGGCAACGTCTTCACCACCGACCCGAAGATCCTGATCAACGGCATGGTGTCGCTGCAGGACCCGAAGAGCGTCTTCGCCGCCCAGAACATCACCCCGCTGGTCAACAAGGCGGCCGTGAACGAGACGGTCATCTCGACGCTCAACGCGATCTCGGCCAAGCTGACCACCGAGCAGCTGGTGGAGATGATGAAGAAGCTGTCGGTCGACAAGGAGAACGCGTCGACCGTGGCCAAGAACTGGCTCACCGCCAACGGCCTGGCGTGACCCGCCGCCGGGCCCTTCTTCCGGGGGCCCGGCGGGCCTCGGCGCGGCTCGCGTAGGGTCGTCGGGTGGGTGAGTTCACGGAGGCGATGGCCCAGCTGGCGGCCGGGGTGGCGGTCCTGACCGTGCGCGACGGACGCGACGATCTCGGCGCCACCGTCTCGGCGTTCATGTCCGTCTCGCTCGATCCGCCGCTGGTGCTGGTCAGCATGGGCAGCGGCGGCTATCTCAGCGAGGTGCTGCTGCGCCAGGACCGCTGGGCGGCCTCGCTGCTGTCGGCCGGTCAGGCGGCCATCGCCAGCCGGTTCGCCACGCCCGGCCGTCCGGGCGCGCGGCTGCTGCTGGCCGGCACCCCGCACCACCGCGGCGCGCACTCAGGCGCGCTGGTGGTCGAAGGCGGCGTGGCGGCGCTGGAGGTCGAGACCACGCAGGTGGTCCCGGCCGGCGACCACACGCTGTTCATCGCGCGGGTGCTCGACATCCCGTACGTGACCCCCGCCCTCCAGCCCCTGGTACGCCTGCGCTCCCGGTACCGCGTAGTGGATGCCTGATTTATCCCTTTACGTGGTCGGGAGATGGAGTTGTCCAAATCTCGGGTACTGGTGCGGTGATTCCACCCAGGGGGGCACCAGATGACGAATGTTCCTGTCGTTGTCGGCATCAATCGCACTCAGGATGGGTCCATCGCCGTCGCGGTGGGCGAATCCGGCATGTACAGCCTGCAAAAGGAGCGCATCAGCAGGCTCAAGCACCACTGGGGCCGGCTGGGCGACCTGCCCGACCGCTACCTGCCCGAGATGCCGCTGCTCAAGGAACCGGTCGACCTCGTGGTGGAGGGGTACTCGTCCGACCAGGAGATCGAGAACCTGGAGGCGTACCAGGAGGAGCTGCGCGAGACGCTCAACCTCAAGGAGGACACCCGGATCGTCCTCGTCTCGCACCACCTCACCCACCTGTACAGCGCCTTCTTCCCCTCGCCGTTCCAGCAGGCCGCCTGCCTGGTCATCGACGCGCAGGGCAGCCGGGTCAGGGACTTCACCGAACGCGTGGACCTGCCCCCGGGAACCCCCGACGACCTGCTCGAAGTCAGCTCGTTCTACCGCTGCACCAGGTCGAGGGTGGAATGCCTGGCCAAGCAGCTCTGGGACGGCGACTGGTCGCGTCCGGTCGGGCTCGGCTGCTTCTACGCCCTGCTGACCAGGATGCTCTGGCCCACCGGCGAGGGCAACGAGGGCAAGGTGATGGGCCTGGCCCCGTTCGGCGACCCCGCCCGGCTCGGCCTGCCCGACCTGGACGTACGCGGCCACGAGGTGTTCATCCCGCAGGCGTGGCTGCAGACGTTCAGACGGCACGACGCCTACGTCTACGAGCCCGAGGGCGAAGGCTTCTCCCGCGCCGCCGACCTGGCCGCCGCCGGGCAGCGCGCGTTCGAGAACGCGCTGGCCAGGCTGGCCGCCTGGCTGCACGCCCGCACCAGGCTGGACAACCTCGCCTTCGCCGGCGGCACCGCGCTGAACTGCTCGGCCAACGGCAGGCTCATCCGCGAGTCGCCGTTCCGCGAGGTGTTCATCCCGCCCAGCCCGCACGACGGCGGCACCGCCGTCGGCTGCGCGCTCTACGGGCTGATCGACCAGCTCGGGCAGCCGAGCGAGTTCCGCTGGACCAACGACTTCCTCGGCCCGGACCCGGACGAGAGCGAGATCGGCGCCGCCGTCCAGAGCCTGCCCGACGGCCTGGTCGCCGAGCAGCCGGAAGACCTGATCGCCGCCATGATCGACCTGCTGGCCGACGGCCGCGTGGTCGGGCTGCACCAGGGCCGCAGCGAGTCCGGGCCGCGCGCGCTGGGCAACCGCAGCATCATCGGCGACCCGCGCAGGCCCGAGATGCAGGACTACATCAACTTCGAGGTGAAGGGTCGCGAGTGGTTCCGCCCGCTCGCCCCGCTGGTCCTGGCCGAGCACGCCGAGCGCATCTTCGACGTCGACCGCCCGGCGCCGTTCATGCAGTACGCCGCCGACGTCCGCGAGGAGTACCGGCACCAGCTGCCCGGCATCACGCACGTGGACGGCACCGCCAGGCTGCAGACCGTCGAGCCGGAGAACACGCCGTTCCTGCACGCGCTGCTCACCCGCTGGTACGAGCGCACCGGCTCACCCGTGCTGATCAACACCTCGCTGAACGGTCCGGGCGACCCGCTGACCGAGACGCCGGAGCAGTCGATCGACACGCTGCTCAAGACGAACATGCACGCGCTGGCGATGCCGCCGTACCTGATCCGCAAGCGGCTGGAGCCGCCGGTGCCCGGCGCGGACTGGACGCGTCCTTAGCCGAGCCGGTCGAGCACGTTCCTGGTGATCTGCTCGACGGCCGGCGAGGAGCCGAGCCCGCGCACCCAGTCGGTGGTCGCGCCGGTGAAGACGGTCCCGCCGCCTCTGGTGAACACGCCCATGGTGGCGGCCGCGTTGCCGAAACCCCACCCGCTGGGCCGCGTGTCGCCCACGGCCAGGATCGTGAAGCCGTCCGGCGTGCCGTCCGCGCCGGTGGGCGAGTACGGCGGGCCCGCCTGCCGGTCGAACTCGGCGCCGTCGCACTCGTAGCCGACCAGGTACTCCTCGCGGCCGAACACGTCGCCGTCGGCCAGGCCGGTGCCGGCGTAGGCCCAGTGGCCGGCGTGCTGCACGCGGAACCCGACCGGGATCGGGTGCTCGTCGCGGTCGCGCTCGCCGCCGTTGCGGAAGCTGACGCCGATCATCGTGTTCTCCGGGGTGTCCGTCTCGTGCCAGAAGCCGACACGCGAGAACGTCAGCTCGTCCTGGAAGACCACCCGCCACCAGCAGGTGTTGCCGCCGAAGAACGCCGCGTTGCCGCCATCGGCGACGTGCCCTTTCACGGCGGCGCGCATCTCGTCGCTCCAGTACTCGTCGTGCCCGGCGCTGACCAGCAGCCGGTACGGGCGCAGCAGCTCCCGGCCCAGGCGGTGCAGGTCCAGGTCCGTGCAGTAGTCGACCGCGTAGCCCTGGCGCTCCAGCCAGGCGGCGAAGCGGCCGTCCCAGTGCACGTAGGTCTGGCGCGGCGTCGGGTCGAACGGGTCGAAGTTCGACACGTCGTACGGCGTCGCGCCGGTGCCGCCGCCCGGCCGGTGCAGCCCCACGCCCGGCGCCCGCCCGCCGGGGACCTCCTCCGGACGCGGCAGGTTGTACAGGCACCAGTGCCCCTGGACGGTCTCCGGATCGTATGGGCGGCCGTCGATCAGGTTGTAGGCGTGGTAGGTCAGCAGCGGCAGCTTGTACAACACGGGGGCGGCCGGGGCCGGCGGGCGCACCACGAACAGGGCCTTGCCCTCCCGCGCGTCGGCGGTCGTCCGGTCGGGCTCCGACAGGTCCTCGCCGTCGTCGTCACCCTCCACCAGGACGGCCACGTACACGCCGGGCTCCTCCGGGGCCGGGAACCGATAGGCGGGCCAGGGCGCCAGCGGCTCGCCGCGCAGCCCGACGCCCGGCCTGCCCCAGTCGTGGGACGGCAGGTGCGCGGGCGCGTGCACGCCCGGCAGCCAGGGTGACTTCTCCGACAGCACCAGGCCGTCGCCGCACCGGTGGAACTCCACGCGGAACCTGGGGGCGTCGGTGGAGACGCGCAGGGTCAGGGGGTGACCGGCGAGCGGGCTCGGCTGCTCAACGTAGCCTCGGATCACCGCCGATTCCTCACCCGGGCCGGGGCGAGGCAAACCCCCCGCGAGGTCAACCCCTCCCCAACCTCTGAGGTCAGCGGATGGTCCACCAGCCGGGGAGCGTGAGCGGGCCGGCGGCGGGCAGGCCGAGTTCGGCCGACAGCCGGGCCAGCGGACCCCACGCGTCGAGCCTGATCCTGGCCAGCGCCGCCGCCTTGTCGTCGCTGGACTCGGGCCCGCGCAGCCGTTCGAGTGGGTTGAGCCGCGGGTACGTGCGCACCGGCGCGTCGTCGGACAGCCCGGCGCGCTTCCTGGCCAGGCCGAGCGCGTCCTCGAGCCCGCCGAGCTCGTCGACCAGCCCGCCCGCCTGCGCGTCGGCGCCGGTCCAGACCCGGCCCTTGGCCAGCTCGTGCGCGCGCTCGCGGGTCAGGTCGCGGCCCTGGGCGACCTTGCCCACGAAGTCGTCGTAGATCCGGTCGAGCCAGGCGTTCACCCGCTCCCACTGCTCGGGGGAGAAGCCGCGCGAGGTGGAGAACATGCCGGCGTTGGCGCCCTCGGACACCATCTCCGAGTTCACCCCGAGCTTGCCCAGCAGCTCCGCCACCACCGGCTTGCCGCCGAACACCCCGATCGACCCGGTCAGCGTGCCCGGCTGGGCCACGATCACGTCGGCCGCCATGGCCACGAAGTAGCCGCCGGAGGCCGCCACGTCGCCCATCGAGACGATCACCGGCTTCACCTTGCGGGTGAGCACGACCTCGCGCCACACCGTGTCGGAGGCCACGTACGAGCCGCCCGGGCTGTCGACCCGGAACACCACGGCCTTGACGTGCTCGTCGCGCCTGGCCGCACGCAGCGCGGCGCTGATCGTGTCGGAGCCCATCGCGCCGCCGCCGCCCAGCGGGCTGCGCCCGCTGCGGCCGGTCTTGATCGGGCCGATGCCGTGGACCAGGGCGATGCCGTCGGCGGCCGGGTTCGGCAGCTTGCGCACCGCCGCGCCCCTGGCGTACCTGGAGACGAACTGCAGGTGGGCCTCGCCGCCCGCGGCCTGCTTGACCTCGTCGTACACCTCGTCGCGGTAGGCCAGCCCGTCGACCAGGCCGGCCTCGCGCGCCTCGGCGCCGATGAACGGCCCGCGGTCGAGCAGCTCGCGCACCTTGCCCGGGTCGAGCCTGCGGCCCTCGGCGATGCCGGCCACGATCTGCTCGATGACCGACTCGACGATGCGGGTCATCGACTCGCGGTGCGGCTCGGTCATGTGATCTTGAGTGAACGTGTTGGCCGCGGTCTTGTACTCGTGGCGCTGGCCCAGCTCGTAGCCGACGCCCAGCTTGGCCAGCGTGCCCTTGACGAACCGCTGCTCCACCGCCACGCCGGTCAGGCCGACGTCGCCGCTGGGCTGCAGGTAGACGCGTTCGAACGCGCTGGCCAGGTAGTACGGCACGGTGCCGCTGCCGAACTCGCCGAACGTCTCGCCGAAGGCGACGGTGAGCTTGCCCGAGGCGCGGAACTCGGTGACGGCCCGGCGCAGCTCCTGCACCATGGCCAGCCCCACCGGGTTCGAGCCGATCTTCACGATCAGCGCCTTGACCCTGGAGTCCTGCCTGGCCCGCTTGAGCCCGGACAACACGTCCGACAGCCGGGGCTTGCGCATGGACAACACCGCGGCGAGGGGATCCGCAGGCGGGCCCTCCGTGAGCCCCTCGGTGAGATCGAGCTCGAGCACCAGCGGGGCCGTGCGCCGCTGGCGAAGCCTGTCGACGGTTTCGAAGATCGCCTTGCCTGCGTCCATAGGGCCACCCTAAGCGTCAGGAGTCGGTCATGGGTGACCGGCTCCTGCCACGTGCGGACGGACGACCGTCAGACCCTCGGGTCGGCGTTGGGCCGGGACGCGGAGGTCGCCCTGGCCAGGTTGATGCGCGAGGTGGTGGTCCGGGTGCCGGCCGCGCTGTACGCGATGTTCGTGCCGGTGGCCTGGAGCCGCTGCAGGGCCTGGGCCACGGTGAAGTTCGGGTAGGCCTGCTTCATCACCGCGAACGCGCCCGCCACGTGCGGCGCCGCCATCGACGTGCCGCTCTTCTCGCCGTAGGTGTTGTCGGGCACCGCCGAGTTGATGGCCACGCCGGGGGAGAGCAGGTCGAGCAGCGCGCCCCGGTTGGAGAACACCGCGATCGAGCTGCGGTCGTCGGTGGCGCCCACGGCCACCGCGGACGACACGCAGGCGGGGGAGGCGACCGCGTTGGCGTGCCCGGCGTTGCCCGCCGCGACCACCGGCGCGACCCCGAGGCCGACGAGCGCGTCGAAGTTCGACTTGAGCGCGCCGGCGCTCGACTCGGCGTCGCAGTGCACCTGGTGCGCCCGGCTGGTGCCCAGGCTCAGGTTGACCGCCGCCACGTTGTGCTGCCTGGCCACCCGCGCGACGTATTCGAGCGCCAGCTTCTGGTCGGAGGTGTAGCTCAGGTAGCACGGCGTGGACGCGCCGGACGACGCGCACGTCAGCGCCCGGTCCACGCGGCTGAACACCTGGATGGGCAGCAGGCCCGCGGCGGGCGCCACGCCGTCGGACGGCGCGCCCGCGGCCCGCCGGCCCGCCGCGATGCCCGCCACGTGCGTGCCGTGCGAGCACTCGTTCTTGCCGGCGACCAGGCACTGCGGGATCTCCGCGTTCGCCGCGCCAGGACCGCTCTGGTTGGGCTGGTTGTTCGGGCAGAGCGAGACCGTGCCGTCGCCGGTGTCGGAGGTGGAGAAGCAGGCCTCGTCCACGATCCGGCCGGCGAAGAACGGGTGGTCGCGGTCGATGCCCGTGTCCAGGACGGCGACGGTGGTGCCCTTGCCGGTCCAGCCCGACTCGTTCGCCCGGTCGGACCGGATGAGCTGCGTGCTGGCGTCCAGGCTGGCCACGCTCAGCTCGTCCTTGTAGACGGCCTGGACGCGGCTGTCCTTCCTGAGCTTGTCCAGGGAGGCCCGGTCCACCTTGGCCACGAAGAAGTTCGACGACTCCGCCGTCTTGGCGACGCGGCTGCCGGCCGAGGCCTGTTCGAGGTCGGCGGCCACGGCCGCGGCGTTCTCGCCCGGTTTGAGCTCGATGATGGACCGGACCGAGGCGTTGTTCTCGATCTCGTCGATGAGCGCCGGGCTGATGGTCGGGTCACCCGTGTCGTAGGTGTCCGCCCCCAGCGAGGGGGCGGCGACGAGCGCGGTGGACATGGCGGCCAGCGCCACGGCGCCGGCCAGTGGAAACCGTAGCCTCACTTGTTCCTCCGAAGGGGTCACACCGGCCGGGTGTGACGTCAGGGCCGAGCCGTGGAAGACGGCTGTTCACCCTCGGAGACCTCCCCACCTGCGACATCCGTGATGTCGGTGACAGATGGAGCCAGAGGAACGATGGTGATGATTTTGCTTTCCGATCTCCGCTCTCTCAGGTGATGGGCTTGAGCACGTTCTTCGCCGCCCGCTTCAGCGCCGCGCTGGATGCGTTGCTGCTCTGGCGCACCTTCTCGGCGGCCTTGAGCGCGGTGGTGCCGTTCGTGCCGTGCACCCAGTTCAGCCAGGCCGTCAGCAGCGCGCTGTCGAGCCGCTGCCTGCCGGTGTCCTTGGCCTTCAGCACCCGGTACGCCTTGCCCAGCGACGACGCCTTGGTCAGCTCGGGGAAGACCTTGCTCGCCTTGTGCACCAGCTTCAGGTAGCAGGTGAGCGTGGCGTCGGGGATCGTGCCGCTGCTGCGGTGGATCTCCACGGCCCACTGCTTGGCGGTGAGCTTCTTGCCGGCCGTGCCGCGCGTGCAGACCGCGGCCGTGGCGGTCGGCGTGGGCGTCACGGTGACCGTCACCGTCACGGTGGGCAGCGGGACCGGGGTGGGCTGCGTCGGGGT